>VFKS01000324.1 GCA_009885425.1 Novosphingobium sp. | reverse complement strand
GCCACCATCGCGGGGCGCAGCAGGCGTTCCTTGATCATGTAGCCCGCCTGCAATTCCTGCAAAACGGTGCCGGGCGCGGCATCGGCGCTGGGCACTTCGAGCATGGCCTGATGCTGGTTGGGATCGAGCGGCAGGCCGACCGCAGCGATGCGGGTGATGCCGTTGAGGGTGAAAACCTTGTCGAGCTCGCGCGAGGTTGCCTCAATCCCGGCGACCAGCGCGTTCATCTTTTCATCTTCACGCAGTTCCTGCGGAATGGCGCCCAAGGCACGGGAAAGATTGTCCGCCACACTCAGCATATCGCGGGCAAAGCCAGTCGCGGCATAGGCGCGGCTATCGGCGATGTCCTTTTCCATCCGGCGGCGCACGTTCTGCGTCTCAGCCTTGGCGTAGAGCACTTCTTGCTTGGCCGCGTCGAGGTCTTCGCGCAGCCGGTCAAGCGCATCGCCCAGCTTGTCGGTTTCCTGCTCGAGCAGTTCTTCGGGCACACCGGCCAATTCAGCTTCTACCGCTGGGTCAGCCTGCGGTTTGGTATCGTCGCTCATGTCAGTCAAAAACCTGTCTATCCGATCAATTTACCCAGTGATTGGGCCGTGAAATCCACCATGGGGACTAGCCGGGCATAATTCAACCGAGTCGGCCCGATTACGCCGACCACGCCGACCACTCGACCCTCACGATCGCGATAGGGTGACGCGATCACGGAAGAGCCAGAGAGCGCGAACAGCCGGTTCTCTGCCCCGATAAAAATCCGCGTCGCTTCGGCCACGCGCGCCGAATCGAGCAGCTCTGCGACTGACTGCTTGTTTTCCAGATCATCGAGCAGTTGCCGTACCCGCTCCAGATCGGTCAGCGCGGTCTCATCGAGCAGATTGGAAGCTCCACGCACGATCAGCACCGGACGGCGCAGCGTATCTTCGCTCCAGACAGCGAGGCCGCGCGCCACCAGATCGCGGCTGGCGCCATCAAGCGCCGATTTGCCCGAAGCAACTTCAGCTTTGATCGCCGCCACCGCCTGCGCCAGGGTCCGCCCGCCCAGATGCGCCGAGATGAAGTTCGAAGCCTGCTCGAGCGCGCCCGGTGGCAGCCCCGGGGGGAGCGCAAATACCCGGTTTTCGATCCCGCCATCGGCGCCGACCAGCACCGCCAGCGCCTGTTCGCTCGACAATGGCACCAGCTGCAGTTGCGCCAGCAGCGGCTCGCGCCGGGGGACCATCACCACGCCAGCGCAGGCCGAAAGGTCGGACAGGACCGCGCTCGCCGCCGCCAGTGCGGCCTCGATCGGGCCGGGCTGGCCAACCTCTCGCTCGATCGCGGTGCGTTCCTGCAGGGTCGGTTCGGCGACCTGCATCATCCCGTCCACGAACAACCGCAGGCCTTGCTCCGTCGGCAAGCGCCCAGCGCTGGTATGCGGCGCGGCGAGCAAGCCCAACCCTTCCAGCTCGTGCAGGACGGAGCGGATCGAGGCCGGGGAAAGGTTGAGCGAGGCCGAACCGGCCAGCACTTTTGATCCGATAGCTTGGCCAGACGCCAGATAGCCTTCCACCACGAGGCGGAATATCTCGCGGGTGCGGGTGCTCAGTTCGGTGATCGGCAGGCTGGTCATTTCCGAACAATGTAAGCCGCAGTCTTGCAGGCTCAACCCCATTGCGCCAAAGCCTCTGGACAAACCACCAAAAGGACTTCCCATGCGACCTTCCGGCCGTGCACCCGACGAGATGCGCGAACTTGGCTTTGAGCCCCATTATACCAAGCACGCCGAAGGTTCGGTACTGGTCAGCTTTGGCCACACCAAGGTGATCTGCACCGCCAGCGTTGAAGAGCGCCTGCCGCCATGGCTGCGCGGCAAGGGTGAAGGCTGGGTCACGGCCGAATACTCGATGTTGCCCCG
>VFKS01000034.1 GCA_009885425.1 Novosphingobium sp. | reverse complement strand
GGTGCAGCCAACTATGCCGCAGATCCATCTCAGTTCGCGGGCGTGAGCGCACCTGCTCTGCTTTATGATCAGGCCAATCAAAGGATCGACATGCCGCAGCAGATTGCGGTGCTGCACCGCAAGTTGGGATAGCCGGCGCGTAAAGCGGACAACAAAAAAGCCCCCCTTGCGGGAGGCTGATTGGGTAATGGTGCGCCCGGAACGATTCGAACGTCCGACCCTCAGATTCGTAGTCTGATGCTCTATCCAGCTGAGCTACGGGCGCGTTGGAGAGGCGCTCTTAGGCACCTCGCCTTGGCTTGGCAACCCGCTATTTCGTCCTTTTGACGCAATCTTTCACCGCCCGCGCCAACGGCACATCGAGCGGCGGCATGGCCAGATCGGCCAGTGCCTCAGGGGCGAACCAGCCAATCTCCTCGCCGTCAAGGCAGACCGGATCGCCTTCCCAACTGCGGCAAGTGTAAAGCAGGATGACATGCGGTTGATCCGGGCTGGCAGCGAACGAAAGTGGCACCAACGCCTCAGCCTTCAGTGTCAGGCCAAGCTCTTCCTTGATCTCGCGTAGCAGCGCTGAAACCAGCGTTTCCCCGGCCTCTACCTTGCCGCCAGGAAATTCCCACAACCCGCCGTGATCGGCCAGCAAGCGGCGGCGCTGCATCAGTATTTGCCCCGCTCCATCGATAAGCGCCAGCGCCACCACCGGAATCACTGTCGGAATTTTTTTCACGTTAGGCTCTGCCTTAAATCAATTCTTAGGGATGAAGTCAGTAATTGACCTGCAACCTGCCCAATTTGGGGATGCGAACCAATGAAGAATTTCATCAAGCGGCTGACGAGTGACCAGACTGGTGCGACCGCGATTGAATATGGCCTGATCCTGGCCCTGATCGTGCTGGCGATGCTGTCGGCGCTGCAGGCCTTTGCCGATGGCAGCATCACCATGTGGGAAACCATCTCGGACAAAACCGCCGCCGCAATCAGCGGTTAGGAGCATTAAACATTTCGCAAGAATTTCCCCTTAGTTCGGTGATTGCTCAATCCGGGTGACAGGGAAAGAGCCGGGTAAATTGACTGCTAACAGGAGACTAATCATGAAGTTTTTCAAGAATCTTTTCCGTGACGATGCTGGTGCGACCGCTATTGAATATGGCCTGATCGCTGCTCTGATCGCCGTTGCTGCCATCACTGCAATGCAGGGTCTGGGCAACGAACTGCAGACCACCTTCAACACCACTTCGTCGGCCATGGAAGGCGCTAACGCGTAATTCCAAGCCTACTTAGGTAAAACGAAAGGGCGGCAGGGAAACCTGCCGCCCTTTTGCTATTGGCGCGACGCAAAAGCGATCAATAGGTAACCAGCTTGACCCGCTGACCAACCATAATCTTGGAATCTGCCCGCAACGCGTTCAGCACTAGGAACCGATCGAGCGGTGCATCAGTATAGGCCATCCGCTTGGCCAGTGTCTGCACGGTGTCGCCGTTCTTTGCAGTCACCACCAGCAGCTTGCGCGGCTTCACCGCTGCCGCTTCGATCGCAGTGATTCGCCGCATCGATGCAAACATCGGTTCAAACACATTGGCCCCGCCCGCTTGCGTCATGGTCATGAAGTGAAAGGCGTGGGTCGCGTCGAACTGATAGGCAAAGACCGTCACATCGATTGCAGCATTGTTGCCCTGCGCCACACGCGCCATCGAATAGGCGGCGGGCAGGCCGTTCACCGTTGTGCGCGAAATGCTGCCTGGCGTGATCGTGATCTTATTTTGCGTACCCAACGCGGTGAAAACCGACCGAACATAGGCATCGAGATCACCGTTATAGGCTGCCGCCGTCAACTGCCCCTTGCCGGCCTGTCCGCTGATCGCCACTGCGCGGGTGCCGTTGAGCAAATAGAAGCCATTGGGGGCCTCGAACGCAAATTTCTCAACCGGATGGACGAATTTGCGGCCTTCGACGATCCCCTGTTTGGGATCATCGCCGTAGGTCAGGCCATTGATCTTGGTCAGGAACGTGTCGCGGTTGGTAACACCCTTCGGGGTTGCCCCGGCCAGGGCCAGGGTGGTCGAGACCCGTTGTGCTGGATTGGGGTGGGTTGAAGCCCATTCGGGCACCCGATCACTGCCGACACCCAGCAACCGCGCCGAAAGTGCGTTCTGATTCGCCAGGCTTTGCAGAACGGTCGACATCGCACGTGGATCGTAGCCAGCGCGGCGCAAATATTCGACTCCCAGCTTGTCGGCCTCGTTTTCCTGACTGCGGGAGTATTTCAACGTGAAGAATTGTGCGGCTTGCAACGAGCCTTGCTGCAGAAACTGCCCAATCTGGCTGTTGCCCAGCAGCGCGCCCGACAACACCGCGCCAAGCACGCCCAGGATTTGGTTGCGAGTCGCAGCACTTTGCCGCTTGGCTGAGTGGCGAGCGGCGCCGTGACCGTTTTCGTGGCCCAGCACCCCGGCCAGTTCCGCCTCATTGTTCATCAGCGTCACCAGCTGGCGGGTGGTGTAGATATAGCCGCCGGTAGTCGCGAACGCGTTGTCGACGGACGAGTTGAGCAAGGTCACCGTGAAATCGCTGCTTCTGCTGGACATCCCCGATTGCAGCGCGATCTTTTTGCCGACGCTTTCAACATAAAGAGCCTGGGGCCCGGTCATTGCTCCGCCGAATTCAGCCACCAACTGCGGGTGGTATTCGGTTCCTTTCTGCTTTTCCTTGGCGGTGATCGCCATGGCGGTGCCAGTCGTAGACTGGGCGGTAACGCCACCTTGCGGCGCGGCGACCAGCGCCAGCGCGGCGCCGATGGCCAAAGTAGTTTGAACGGATTTCCGGTTAGACATCTGCGTCTCCCTGCGATGGAGTGGAACTCCACAGGGCTAAGCCCATATTTGCTGCTTGGAAAGCCTTAACGGGCCAAGCTCAGCCTTCACCAATCCGCAAAAAACGTTCTTCACGCAGGGTCCGCAGCTTGTCAGCCGGAAGCTTGGCCAGCGTGTCCAGCTCTTCGCCAATCGCCTTGGCCAAAGCTTCCATCGCCAGCGACGGATCGCGGTGCGCACCGCCAACCGGTTCCGTGACGATCCGGTCAATCACGGCGAGCCCGAGCAAGTCCTGCGCGGTAACTTTCATCGCTTCGGCGGCTTCTGCAGCCTTTTCGTTGGTCCGCCACAGAATCGATGCGCAGCCTTCGGGGCTGATCACCGAATAGACCGCGTGTTCCAGCATCAGCACCCGTTCGGCGCTCGCCAGCGCGACAGCGCCGCCTGATCCGCCCTCACCCACAATCACCGCGACCATCGGCACCGGCAAGGCCAAGCATGCCTCAGTTGAGCGAGCAATCGCCTCAGCCTGGCCGCGTTCCTCAGCCTCGATCCCCGGAAACGCGCCCGAGGTATCGACCAAAGTGACCACCGGCAGGCCGAACCGCCCGGCCAGTTCCATCAGGCGGATCGCCTTGCGATAGCCTTCGGGTTTGCCCATGCCGAAATTGTGCTTGATCCGGCTTTGGGTGTCGTTGCCCTTTTCATGCCCGATCAGCATCACCCGGCGTTCCTGGCCATTGGCGTTCAGCGTGGCAAAGCCGCCGATGATCGCCTGATCATCGCCGTAATAACGATCCCCGCCCAGCGGCATGAAATCGGTGAACATTTGCGCTACGAAATCACAGAAATGCGGTCGCATCGGGTGGCGTGCGACTTGCGTCTTTTGCCAGGGGGTCAACGCTTTATAGGTGCTGGCGAGCAGTTCGGCGCTTTTCGATTCCAGCCGGCGGATTTCGCCGCTGATATCAACATCGCCCTGCGCGGCGGTCTTGCGCAGTTCAGCAATCCGGGCTTCGAGCGCCGCAATCGGCTTTTCGAACTCTAGGTAAGAAATCATCGTTTCGCGCTAGCCCTCGATCGTCCGCACCGCAAGAGGGTGCCGCGCATTGACCAAGGCCACCAGCCGCGCCGCATCGACATGGGTATATATCTGCGTGGTGGCTATATCGGCATGGCCGAGCAGTGTCTGCAGCACCCGAAGGTCCGCTCCGCCCTCCAGCAAATGGGTGGCAAAGGCGTGACGCAGCACGTGCGGGCTAACCTTTTCGGGATCGATCCCGCTGCGCACGGCCAGCGCACGGAGCAGCTGGAACAGCCGGATCCGGGTCAGGTGGCCCTGCCGCGAACTAGATGGAAACAGCGCTTTGCTGCCCTCCGGTCGCAGCGCCAGCCAGCGCGACAGGGCCTGCTTCGCACGGGTGCTGACCGGCACCATCCGCTGCTGCCCGCCTTTGCCCGTGATCGTCAGGAACGGTGCGTCGCGCGGAACCGCGTTGAGCGGCAAGGACACCAGCTCGGTCGCACGCAGACCGGAACCATAGAGCAGCTCGAGCAACACCAGCATCCGCACCGCTTCAGCTTTGTCCCCAGAGGCTTCATCCTCAGTCCGGCTGAACAGCGCCTCAACTTCGACGTGGCTGAGCAAGCGCGGCAGTGGGCGGCGGGTCCGCGGGCGCGGCAGCGCGGGTGATGGATCGTCACCGCGCAGGCCTTCATCAATCAGAAAACCGAAGAACTGACGAAGCGCCGAGCATTTACGCGCCAAACTTGACGGCGCGAGCCCCGCCCAAGCCGCACCGAGTGACGCGACCGCCGCATTATCCGCCCTAACCAGATCTCCGATTGCTTCTTCGGCGCCTTCCAGATCGCGGCGATAGGCGGCCAGGGTGTTCGCAGCCGCCCCGCGCTCGGCAGCGAGCATGGCAAGGAAGGAGTCTATAGCCGCTGAAATTGCCTAACCCCGTGCAACCGCTTCGGCCGCGATCATCCGCGCCTCGGCGCTCAGCCCGACCCGGTTCAACGCCGACACGATGTGATAGAGGTGCAGCGGCGTCATCCGCGCCCAGCTATCACCCTGCATTCCGATCCCGGCGAGAAGGACCACCAGTTCACGGTTGTTGACGTCAGCCGCCTGCTGGATCAGCCGGGTCCAGTTGGTCGTTCGGCCCAGATCGATTTCCAGCTTGTCGGAAAAATCCTTGGCAGAACCCGCTTCCAATCGGTCCAATCCAGCAAGCCCGGCGAGGAGGAACTGGCTCTTGCGGTATTCGTCGCTGGGATCGCTGCTATAGAAACTGTCGAGCGCCCCGCCATCGACCGGCTGGGCGCGCGGTGGAGTGACCAAAGCCAGCATTCCCCAAGCGACGCTGCCGACATTGGCCTGATCCGACCATTTCAGTGCGTTCTGATCGAGCCCGGCGGCGAGCATCGAGCCGACCAGATCGTCAAGATCCCCGGAAAAATCGCCCGATACCGGCATTCGCGCAGCGGCATAGGCGGTCAGGATCTGGCGCGAGTAGCGGGCTTCGGCATCGCTGCCGCCCTGCCACAGGCTGCGCATCGCCGCCATCTTATCGCCCGGACTTGCCCCGACATAGGCCGTCCGCAGAGTTTCGGCGGCGCTGGCCCAATCGCCCTTGATGTCCTGCTGCGCATAGATCTGGCTGTATAGATCGACCATCGCCGTGCTCGACAGGATCCCCGCCGCGGCCGCCTTGTCAGCCGCACTCGCCCGTGTTTCCAACCCAAGCATCGGCGCTGTCGCGGCGCTAAGGGCATAACGGCGGGGTGCGTCTTTCATCAGATCGGCCGGTGGTTCGATCCCTACCGCGATGCTCAGCGCATAGCGCCACGGCGTCATCCCGCTGACCCCGTCCCATTCGATCTTCACCGCGCGCCGGCTCTTGCCCACCGCCCCGGCGTATTTCTGTGCGAGCAGCAAATCGACCTTGGGCCAGGCTTTTTCTTCGCTCAACCGGTCAAGCTGGCCCATGCCCGCAGCGCCATCACCCTGGAACGACGAACAGATCGCCCGCAGCACCCGCCAATCGGCATCTTTGCGAACCCCGCCCTGGACCATGACTACCGGGCAGATTCCGGTAATATCAGCGGTAAAAGCATAGGCCTCGATCGCCGCATTGGTCAGCGGCGGGGTGTAGTTGCCGGCATCGACATCCTGCACCAAGGCACGGGCAAGGTCGCCCTCACCCATCCGCACCAGCACCCCGGCGCGCCATCCAGCGAAGTCGGCCGGACTCATTCCGGTAGGCGCATCCATCCGCGAAACCAGTGCGCGGCGCAGCAGCATGTGGCCCCAGCGCGAGACAATCCGGCCCTTGTTACCTTCGAGCAGCGCCTGCACCAGCCGCGGGTTCTGCTGCCCCAGTGATCCCGCCGGAAAGCCGCCCTCGCTCTCATCCAGCACGCCGACCTGCTTAAGCGAGCGGCGCGCAGCGCTGGGCATATCGAACTTCGGCTTGAGGCCGAGCAGCTCGTCGAGCTGGTCCGGGGTCATCGCTTCCAGCTCTTTGAGCGTGGGAATGCGTTGGCCGTTGGGCAGGGTTCGCGGCGCGGAGGGCGCCCTGGCCTGACCGCCGGATGCACCAGCAGGTTCGCCCGGAATCGGCTGGACCACCGGACCTGAACCAGTCCCTGGGCTGGCAGGCGGTTTCGCCTTGGGCTTTTCAAATCCCGGCGGAAGCAACGATTCGGGCGAATCCTGAGCAACCGCCCAAACCGATGTCAGCGCCATGGTGGCGCCCGCAGTCAGCAACAGCAGCCGCTTCATTGCCCGCCTCCCGGCAGCATCGCAGGTGCGCTTTGCGGGCTAAGCGGCCGTTCGCCGCCATCCGCCCAGGCCCAGCCGAGCAGCACGACCAGCGCCAGCAACGCGCTCAAAACCAAACCTGATTTGCGCCTATCCAAAGCCACGCGCGACCTCTCTGCCCGAACACTTGCAACGCCGGTTAGCCTATCTATAGCCGGGGCCGCAATGGAACATGACGAATCCACGCTTTCATCTGCCGAAATTGAGGCGCTGGCCCGGCGGATTGACCGTCCGGTGGTGCTGGTCGGGCTGATGGGCGTGGGCAAATCGAGCATTGGGCGCAAACTGGCCACTTTGCTGCACATGCCCTTCGTTGACGCGGATGATGAGATTGAGAGCGCGGCGCAGATGTCGATCGCTGAGATCTTCGCGCAATTTGGCGAGCCCTATTTCCGCGATGGGGAGCGGCGGGTGATTGCGCGGCTGATCAGTGAACCCGGCCCGCAGCGCGTGATCGCCACCGGCGGAGGGGCCTTCGTCAATGCTGAAACCCGGGCGATGATCCTGGAACAGAGCATCGCGGTCTGGCTCGACAGTGATCTCGATGTGCTGGTCGACCGGGTTGGACGCAAGAACACCCGGCCTTTGCTGCGAAATGGCAACCCGCGCGAAATCCTCGCCCGGCTCAAATCCGAGCGCGAAGCGGACTATGCCCAAGCGCCGATCCATGTGATGAGCAGCGCCGGTCCGCAAAGTCGCACCGTCGCCCATGTGCTGAAAGGAATTGCCGAGTGGCTGTGATCCCGGTCGACATCGCCGGTGCACCCTACGAAGTGCGGATCGGTACAGGATTGCTGGCCAACCTGGCCGCTGAGTGCGGCGCGCTGCTGCGCAAGCACCGGGTGCCGATTGTTACCGACACGAATGTCCATGCAGCTTGGGGGGCGGTAGTTGAGGACTCCTTGCAGCAGGCCGGACACGAGGCAGTCTGGCGGATCCTGCCAGCCGGAGAAGCAAGCAAGAGCTGGGAGCAACTCGCCGCCACAACCGATTGGCTGCTGGCGCAAGAGGTGGAGCGCGGTGATCACATTCTGGCGCTCGGCGGCGGGGTCGTCGGCGATCTGACCGGGTTTGCCGCCAGCGTCCTGAAACGCGGCTGCAAGTTCATTCAGCTGCCGACCACACTGCTGGCACAGGTCGATTCGAGCGTTGGCGGCAAGACCGCAATCAACACTGCGGCGGGCAAAAATCTGGTCGGCGCGTTTCATCAGCCCGCGCTGGTGCTGGCCGATCTGGCGGCGCTCGACACTTTGCCGCAGCGCGAACTCAAGGCCGGATATGCCGAAGTGGTCAAGTACGGCCTGCTGGGCGATGCGGCGTTCTTCGGCTGGTGCCAGGCGAACGGTGCGGCGCTGCTGGCAGGCGATCCCGCTGCCCGCGAATATGCCGTGGCCCATGCGGTCGCGGCCAAGGCCCGGATCGTGCAGGCGGATGAGAAGGAAACGTTGGGCCTGCGGGCACTGCTCAACCTTGGCCATACCTTTGGCCACGCGCTGGAGGCACAGACCGGATTTGGCGCGCGGCTGCTCCATGGCGAAGGCGTGGCGCTCGGTATGGTCCTGGCGGCGCGCTATTCAGCGGAACGGGGCCTGCTTTCCGATCATCAAGCCGAGCAGATCGCGCAGCACTTTGCCGATGTCGGCATGGCCAGCGAGATCGCCAGTCTGGGCCTCAATTGCAACGGCGCGGCGCTGGTCGCGCATATGCTGCACGACAAGAAGATGGACGCCGGAACCCTGCCTTTCGTGCTGCTGCGCGGGATCGGCGAGGCGTTTCTGGCCAAGGACGTTGTGCTGGATGATGTTGCGGCGTTTCTGGATCGAGAGTTGCAGCGCTTGGTGTGAGCCGCTAGCTCATTGCAATTGAAACTTCCGGAGGATCACAGATGACCGCAGCCGAAGCCACTCCCGAATGGGATGAAGTGACCGACAAGGCGTTTCTGGGTCATCCCAAGGGCCTCGGCTACCTCGCCTTCGTTGAGGGGTGTGAGCGGTTTTCGTACTATTCGATGCAGACGCTGCTGGTCCTCTACATGACCAAATATCTGCTGCTGCCCGAGAATATGAGCGGTGTTCTGGGGCTGCAATGGCTGCAAGGCGCGGCTTACGACGGCAAGACGGGTCAACCGCTCGCCTCGGCAATCTATGGCGATTATTCCAGTCTGGTCTATCTAACCCCGATTGCAGGCGGCCTGCTTGCCGATCGCTGGCTGGGCCGCCGCGCCACTTTGCTGGCGGGCGCCGTGATTATGGCAATCGGCCACTTCCTGATGGCCTTTGAGGGCCTGTTCCTGTTCGCGCTGCTCTCGCTGATCGTCGGGGTCGGCTTGTTCAAGGGCAATATCGCCAGCCAGGTCGGCGAGCTCTATGGCTCCAAGGACCTTCGCCGGGCGATGGCATTCCAGATCTTCTACATCGCGATCAACGTCAGCGTGATCATCGCGCCGCTGATTTCGGGCACTTTGGGCGAGAAAGTCGGCTGGCACTGGGGCTTTGGCACGGCCGGCGTGGTGATGGTGCTGGGACTGTTGCTCTACATCAAGGCCGGGCCATGGCTGCCCAAGGAAAACCGCGCTGAGCAGAAAGCGGCGTCCTCGGCCGGGGTCAACTTCCCCGTCATGCTCGGCACGGCTGCGGCGGTTGTGGTCGTGCTCCGCTTACTGGCTACGGCAATTCCCGCAATTTCTGCCGCCGGGATTTCGGGGCAAGTGGGCTTTGGCGTGGCGATGGGTTTGCTGGCCGCGGTTAGAACGGTGGATCGGCCCCGGCTGCTCGCTTTGTTGTTGCTGATTCCGATCCTGGCGCTGGCGATGCTGACCAATCAGCAGATCTTCAACGCCTATCTGGTCTGGGCCGACGAGCAGTTTCAGCTAACCTTTTTCGGCACCACCCTGCCGACCAGCTACATGATCACAATCGACGCCGCGCTCAGCTTTGCGATGCTCGCCGCCGTCGCGCTTTACTGGAAATGGCGCAGCAACCTAGGCGCTTGGGAGCCGGATGAAATCGGCAAGATGATCATCGGCAGCTTCTTTGTGATCGCGGGCGGGCTGTGTTTGTGGTTCGCGGCACTATCGCAGGGAGTTAACAAGATCGGGCTGTTCTGGCCGGTGATGTTCCATCTGCTCAACTCGATCGGGTTCAGCCACATCATGCCGGTCAGTCTGGCGTTGTTCACCAAAGTTGCACCAAAGGCGATCCTCGCAACGGTGGTAGGGATCTATTACCTGACCTTCTTCGCGGCCAACAAGACCGTCGGGATTGTCGGCGGGTGGTATTCGACGATGGATACGCCCAGCTTCTGGCTGGTCCATGTCGGCACGGCAGGGGCCGGGATGGTCGGGTTCGTGCTGTTCAAGGCCTTGATCGGCAAGCGGCTAGCGCAGGAAGCCTAGCCAAAAATCGCGATCGACTGCATCCCCACCGCCACCGCTTCGCCGCGGGTGTTCCAGATCGCCATGTCCTGACTCGAGCAGCCCTTTTCGGCGTAGTTACCTTTGGCCTGGAGCAGGAACCAGCCGTCATCGGTTTGCGGCAGCGGGGTCAGCAGGTTGATCAGCCAGGTCATCGAACTGACCGGTGCCGGACCGGTTAGCGGCATGACGCCCGGCGGCAAAGCATCGCCCAGCAGGATCAGCGCAACCATCGGATCAAGCCCATCGGCATCGACCAGCCGTTCCCACCAGCACACTTCGGGCAGTTTAATCTCGCCCTGCGGCAGGGCAAAGCGGCGTTCGAAATTGGGGGCAAAACTGGGCCCGGCCCGTTCGGGCAGCGGCACTGCCTGCTCCAGCGGGATCACGCCCGCGGGCAGCGGCACTTCATGCAAATGCAATGTGCTCGCCTCAACCGGGCCCATGAATACGAAAGTTGCGGTGAGGCCCACTCCAGCCTCATTGACGACCTCGGCGCTGATCCAGCTGGCGTTGCGCCCGCGACGCAGCAGCTTGGCCCGCACTTCGACATCGCCCGCGAGCGGCCCAACGAAGTTGATCGTGGCCGAACGCAGCGGCGGCAGATCGTCCGCCAATTGCTGCGCCGCGACCAGCGCGAGCGCGGCAGACAGCCCGCCATAAGTGGTGCGTCCTTGCATCCAGTCGGCCGGGATAGTGGCGGCGAAACCACCGTCGATGGGCCGCGTGGCGGCGAGAATTTGGGGTAGGCTCATGGCACTTTCCATTGACGTAAACGGAAACCGGGTCAATCCTCTGCCCATGACAAAATTCATCGACCTTTCTATCCCGATCACCACCAAGGTGGTGTCCGATCCGCCCGTCATGCTGCCGCAGATCAGCTATACCGATCACAGCGAAACCTGGGCCCAGATCGCGCTGTTCTTTCCCGGCCTGACCAAGGAAGACCTGCCCGATGGCGAAGGCTGGGCGGTGGAGACATTGACGTTATCGACCCACAACGGCACCCACATGGACGCGCCGTGGCACTATCATTCGACCACCCATGACGGCGCGAGCCCTGCCGCGACAATCGACGAAGCCCCGCTCGACCGGTTTTTCCGACCCGGCGTGAAGCTAAATTTCAGCCACCTGCCCCACGGCACCGTGGTCAGCGCCGCGCAGGTTGAGGCAGAGCTGGCGCGGATCGGGCACGAACTGCAGCCGCTCGACATTGTGCTGATTCAGTCAGGCGCGATTTACGGCACCGACAACTTCACCGATCAAGGCGTCGGCCTTGGCGCGGAAGCCACGCTGTGGCTGACGGAGCGCGGCGTCGAAGTGGTTGGCACCGATGCGTGGAGCTGGGACGCGCCGTTCAGCCACACAGCCAAACGCTGGGCCGAAACCCGCGACCCCAGCATCATCTGGGAAGGCCACAAGGCCGG
>VFKS01000008.1 GCA_009885425.1 Novosphingobium sp. | reverse complement strand
GATGCAGGGTACGCTCGGGCATTCCATGGAACGACAGCAGCAGCACTTCGGGCACGAAATCGAGCGCAAGCAATTGCCGCGCGGTATCGGCGCGCAGGGCTTCGATATGCGCGGGATCATCGTAATAGGGCGGCAGGGTCCGGAGCGCGGGCTGCCAACGCATTTTTTCAAGCTTTGCCGCCAAGGCATCGATCGCCGTCGCGGTGGTCGCACCGGAATACTGCGGATAAAGCGGCGTAAACAGAATCCGTTCGCACCCAGCCGCTTTCATCGCTGCGATCTCGGCGCCAATCCCGGGATTGCCATAACGCATTCCCCAGCGGACCATCACGCCATCGCCCAGCCGGACCTGCAACGCTGCGGCCTGGGCCTTGGTGATCGCGGCCAGAGGCGAGCCGTCGGGCGTCCAGACCTGGGCATAGGCATGGGCGCTTTTGCGCGGGCGGGTGTTGAGGATGATCCCGTTGAGAATCGGCCACCAGGCCAGCTTGGGGATTTCGACCACGCGCGGGTCTGACAGAAACTCTTTCAGATAGCGCCGCACCGCGCCCGTTGTCGGCGCATCGGGGGTGCCAAGGTTGACCAGCAGCACGCCCACTTTCGGCGCGGCGACCGGCGGGTGGCCGGGCGGCAGGGTCATTGCCCGGCCCCGAAGAACGGCAGGCTGCGCATCCGCTCGCTGCCGGCAGAGCGCAGCGCGTTGGCAATTGCTGGCGGCGCGATCACTGCGCCCAGTTCGCCGGGATCGAACGGCTCTGCGTCGCTATCAATGAAATCCACTTCAATCTCCGGGCAATCGGCCAGCAATGGCAGTCCCAACATCCCAAGCCGGCCGATCGCGGGCAACCCACCCGAAAAGGCAGTTGCGCTGCCCCGGGCGAGGCTCAGCCCGAACAGCAAACCGCCTTCGATCTGTTGGCGGGCGATATCGACATTCACGATCCGGCCGATGTCGGCCACCGCAGTCAGCTTATCAACCCGCACCCCGCGCTCGTCCATTCGGGCGTTGGCGACCAGCGCGATCCGGCCTTCGCGGCCAGCCATTTCCATCTTGAAACAAGCAAGCCCCTCCCCGGATCCACCCGCCCCGCCGTTCCATTCGGCCAGGGTCGCGGCGCGTTGCAGGCAATTGGCGAGCCCGATGTCATGCCCCAACATCGCCATCCGATAGGACAGCGGCTCACGATTGGCGCGGCCAGCCAGTTCATCAATGAAAGTCTCGATCAGGAACGCCCCGATCCCGTGAGAATTGCCGCGCAGGCGCCCGGTGGGGAGCGGAATGGCCGCAGG
>VFKS01000202.1 GCA_009885425.1 Novosphingobium sp. | reverse complement strand
TCGATCAGGCGGTGGTCATAGCTGAGCGCCAGATACATCATCGGGCGGATCACGATCTGGCCGTCGCGGACGACCGGGCGGTCTTCGATCCGGTGCAGGCCCAGAACGGCCGATTGCGGGGGGTTGATGATCGGGGTGGACATCAGTCCGCCGAACACGCCGCCGTTGGAAATGGTAAAAGTGCCGCCGGCCATATCAGCCATGGTCAGGCTGCCGTCCTTGGCCTTTTTGCCCAGCGCCGCGATGGCCTTTTCGATCTGGGCAAAGCCCATCGCCTGAACATCGCGGACCACCGGCACGACGAGGCCATTGGGGGCGGAGACCGCGACCGAGAGATCGACGTAGGGGTGATAGATGATCTCATCACCCTCAATCCGGGCGTTGACCGCTGGGAAATCCTTGAGCGCAAGGCAGGCCGCCTTGGCGAAAAAGCTCATGAAGCCGAGCCGCACGCCGTGCTTTTTTTCAAAGCTTTCGCGGAAGGTATCGCGGGCTTTCATCACTGCGCTCATGTCGCAATCGTTGAAAGTGGTGAGGAGCGCAGCGGTGTTCTGCGCTTCTTTCAGGCGCCGGGCGACGGTTTGGCGCAGGCGGGTCATCTTGACCCGTTCCTCGCCGCGTGTCCCGCTGGCGGCGGGGGCTGCAATTGCCGCCGCTAACGGGGGAGCCGGAGCAGCGCTCTTCGCCGCAGCAGCGCTGACCACGTCTTCCTTGGTGATCCGGCCGTCCTTGCCAGAGCCCTTGACCGTGCCGGGATCGATCCCGTGTTCCAGCACCGCGCGGCGCACGGCGGGGGAAAGGGTTGAGGCTTCGGGTGCGGGAGCTGCCGGGGCTGCTTCTGTTGGCGCAGCAGAGTTCGATGCCGGGGCGATCGGCGCTTCGGTCCGCGCCGCGATCGGCTCGGCTCCGGCGGCGGGGACGCTGTCCTCGATCGTCGTGATCACCGCGCCGACCGCGACATTATCGCCGACCTTCGCAATATGCTGGCCCATTACGCCAGCGGCGGGCGCGCCGACTTCAACCGCAACCTTGTCGGTTTCCAGGCTGGCAATCGGCTCGTCGAGCGCAACGGCTTCGCCGGGCTGCTTGAGCCATTCGCCAATCGTGGCTTCGGCAACGGATTCGCCCAGGGTCGGGACTTTGACTTCGGTGGACATCTTGCTGTTTCCTCAAGCCTTCTTGCGGCGGCGAATTTCGTCTCGGACCGACAGGCCCAAGGCATGGCTGATCAGTGCGCCCTGTTCGCTGGCATGGCGGCTGGCGAGGCCGGTGGCGGGCGATGCGCTCGCGCTGCGGCCGGCATAGCGGGGCCGGGTAACCTTGCACTTGGCGGCAATCAGGCTTTCCTCGATGAACGGTTCAACGAACGACCACGCACCGTTGTTCTTCGGCTCTTCCTGACACCAGACCACATCTTCGAGGTTGGGCATTTTGGAAAAGCGCAGCGCCAATGGCTCGCCGGGGAACGGATAGAGTTGTTCCAGCCGGATGATTTGCGTGTCGGCCACCCCAGCGGCATCGCGGGCTTCCATCAGGTCATAGGCGACCTTGCCTGAGCACAGGATCACGCGCCGGGTATCCTTGTCATCCGCCCCGCCGCGATCTGACAGGATTCGCTTGAAGTGCGCTGCGCCGATGAATTCGCTGGCATCGCTTTTGGCCATCGCGTGACGCAGCAGCGATTTGGGCGTCATAATGATCAACGGCTTGCGGAAACTACGGTGCATCTGGCGGCGCAGAACATGGAAATAATTGGCCGGGCTGGTGATGTTGCAGACCTGGAGATTGTCTTGCGCGCACATCTGCAAGAAACGTTCGAGCCGGGCCGAACTGTGCTCCGGACCCTGACCTTCGTAGCCATGCGGCAGTAGCATCACGAGGCCATTGGCGCGCAGCCACTTCGATTCCGAACTGGCGATATACTGATCGATCACGATCTGCGCGCCATTAGCGAAATCGCCGAACTGGGCTTCCCACAATACCAGCGATTTGGGATCGGCGCTGGCATAACCGTATTCAAAGCCGAGCACGCCGTATTCGCTCAGCGGGCTGTCATGCACTTCGAACTTGCCATGAGGGACTGTGCGCAGCGGCACATATTTGTGCTCATCAGTCTGATCGACCCACACCGCGTGGCGCTGGCTGAACGTGCCGCGGCCCGAATCCTGACCGGACAGGCGCACGCCGTAACCTTCGGACAACAGCGAGCCGAAAGCCAGCGCTTCGCCGGTGGCCCAGTCAAACCCAGTGCCGCTGGTGAACATCTCACGCTTTGCATCGAGCACCCGTGCCAAAGTCTTGTGGATCTGGATCGTGTCAGGAACCGTCGTCAGGGTGCGGCCCAGACTGTCAAACAGCTTGGCCTCAATCCCGGTCGGCACATTGCGCCGCGCGGTTTCCGGATCGGCCGGGGCGTGCAGGCCCGACCAGCGCCCGCCAAACCAATCCGCCTGGTTCGACTTGTAGCTCTTCGAGGCCTCGAATTCCTGTTCCAGACTGGCAATGAAGTGGGTTTCCACTTCGGCGGCATAGCTGGCGTCGATCACGCCGTCCTTGGCCAACCGGTCGGCATAGAGTTTGCTGACCGGGGGGTGCGCGCGGATTTTCTGGTACATCAGCGGCTGGGTAAAGCCGGGCTCATCGCCCTCGTTGTGGCCAAACCGCCGGTAGCACCACATATCGACCACGATATCGCGGCCAAAGGTCTGGCGGTAATCGATCGCCAGCTTGCAGGCGAAAGTCACCGCTTCGGGATCATCGCCGTTGACGTGGAGCACTGGCGCCTGAACGCCTTTCGCCACGTCCGATGGATAGGGCGATCCGCGCGAATATTGCGGGCTGGTGGTGAACCCGATCTGGTTGTTGATGATGAAATGGATGCAGCCGCCGGTGTTGTAGCCTTTGACGCCTGAAAAGCCGAAGCATTCCCAGACAATCCCTTGCCCGGCAAAAGCCGCGTCGCCGTGGATCAGCACCGGCAGCACCTGCTTGTGCTTGCCCGGCCCGATATC
>VFKS01000030.1 GCA_009885425.1 Novosphingobium sp. | reverse complement strand
TCGGCAGGCGGGCTGGACGCCTGCACCAAGTTGATCGACTCTTTGCCGGCAAGCACCGGCATGGCGTTTATCCTGGTCCAGCATCTCGATCCCAATCACGAAAGCATGATGGCCGATCTGCTGGCCGGACACACACACATGAGGGTAAAGCAGGCGGGCGATGGCGACGCAATCGCCACCGAGCATCTCTACATCATTCCGCCCGGCAGCTATCTTGCGGTCAAAGCGGGCAAGCTCCACCTGTCAGCGCCGGGCGCGCGGCACGGAGCGCGGCTGCCGTTCGATTTTCTGCTGCATTCGTTGGCCGATGAGTGCCCAGGTCGGACCATCGGCGTGATTTTGTCGGGCACGGGTGCCGATGGCGCGCTCGGGCTGAAGGCGCTGCACGATGCTGGCGGGTTCACCATCGCGCAGGAACCCGCTGAGGCTGAGTATGACGGCATGCCCAGGGCGGCGATCGCTGCCGGCGCGATTGACCTTATCCTGCCGATTGGCGACATGGCAGCGGCACTGACTGATCCGGTGCGCCCGGCTGCGCGGGCCAAGAAGGCGCCGGCGACAGGACCAGACTGCCTGCCGGAAGTAATCGAGCTGCTTCGCACTGCAACCGGCCACGATTTCACGCTCTACAAGATGGGCACTCTTCAGCGGCGGATCGAACGGCGGATGGGGCTTGCCGCGCTCGATACGATGCCGGCCTATCTGGAGCGCTTGCGCAGCGATCCCGCCGAGCTTGAATTGCTCGCCAAAGATTTGCTGATCAACGTCACCAGCTTTTTCCGCGACCCAGAGGTGTTCGATCTGCTGGCCGAGAAAATAGTGCCGGATCTGGTTCAGGCGCATCCGCCCAATCGCCCGCTGCGGTTATGGGTCGCCGGATGCAGTTCAGGCGAAGAGGCCTATTCGCTAGCCATGCTGCTGCGCGAGGCGATCATCGCCTCAAAGCGCGACATAAAATTGCACGTGTTTGCATCGGATGTCGACGCCGATGCAATCGCGACCGCGCGGGATGGCTTCTATCCCGAAAGTGTTGCACCGTTAATCAGCCCCGAGCGGCTGGCGCGGTTCTTCGTCAAGGAAGATCACGGCTACCGCGTCTCACCAGAGCTGCGCGCGGCGGTGGTGTTTACCGTGCAGGATGTGCTGGCCGACCCGCCGTTCTCGCGGCTCGACATGATTTCATGCCGCAACCTGCTGATCTATCTGGGGCCGGAAGCGCAGGCCAAGGTCATCGCGATGTTTCATTTTGCCCTGCGCGAAGGCGGTACGTTGTTGCTGGGCAGTGCCGAAACCATCGGCAGTAATGAAGACCGCTTCAAGGTAATCTCAAAGCCCGAACGGCTCTACCGCCATATCGGGAGCAGCAGACCGGGCTATATCGGGTTCCAGCTCGGCCAGGGCGAGCCGCCGCGCGGCCCTGTGCGCAGTGCCGCGAACCCGCCAGAACCCCAGAACAAGCTTGCTGATCTGGTCCAGAAGCTGGTGATCGAGGCGCACTGCCCAGCGGCGGTGCTGATCAATCGCAAGCATGAATTGATGTTCTCAAGCGGACCGACCGAACGCTACTTGCGCGTCGCGCCCGGCAATCCGAGCCACGATGTCCTTGCCATGGCCCCCCAGGGCCTGCGCACCAAGCTGCGCTCGGCAATCCACCAGGCAGTCCAGGCAGACGGACCGGTGATCGTGACTGGCGGACGCAGCGAGCATGGTGGCGCCACAATCGCTTTCGACATTCATGTGCGCCCGGTCGAAAGCGAAGGCGAGGCGCTGTTGCTGGTGTGCTTCGCCGATGTAGCGGCCAAGCCCGCCAGAACCGGCCGCACCGCAACGCCGCAAAACGCCGCAAGGGTCGCCGAACTTGAGCAGGAGCTGGAGGCCACTCGGACCGAATTGCAGGGCGCTATCCACAATCTCGAGATGTCAGGCGAGGAGCAGCGCGCGACCAACGAGGAGGCGCTTTCGGTCAATGAGGAGTTCCAGTCGACCAACGAGGAACTGCTGACCTCGAAGGAAGAACTGCAATCGCTCAACGAGGAACTGACCGCGCTCAACAGCCAGCTTCAGGAAACGCTGGACCGGCAGCGGATCACCTCGAACGATCTGCAGAATGTGCTCTACAGCACCGATGTGGCGACATTGTTTCTCGACACCGAACTCAAAATCCGGTTCTTCACCCCCGCCACCACGGCGTTGTTCAATCTGATCCCCGGCGACATTGGCCGCCCGCTGGCCGATTTGCAGTCACTGTCGTCCGACGGCGCACTGCCAACCGATGTCCGCGCGGTGCTCATGGACCTTGAACCCATTGACCGCGAGATTGAGACCACGTCAGGTTCCTTTTTCGTCCGACGAATCATGCCTTATCGCGCCGATAATAACCGGATCGAAGGCGTGGTCATCACCTTCATCGATATCAGCGAGCGCAAGCAGATCAAGCAGGCGCTCGAAGTCGCGATGCAGCAGGCCGAGCGTGCCAATGCGGCGAAATCGCGCTTCCTTGCCGCCGCCAGCCATGATCTGCGCCAACCGCTTCAGACGCTTGCGCTGTTGCAGGGCCTGCTGGCGAAAGTGGTTGAGGGGCCAAAGGCGCAGCAGCTGGTTACCCGCATCGACGAAACGCTGGGCGCAATGTCGAGTATGCTCAATACCCTGCTCGATATCAACCAGATCGAGGCCGGCACGGTTCGCGCCCAGATTTCAACCTTTGCGGTGCATGAACTGCTGGAACGGCTGCGTGACGAATTCTCTTATCACGCCGACGCCAAGGGATTGCAGCTGCGCCTCGTGCCCTGCAATGTCTCGATCACCAGCGATCCGCGGCTGCTGGAACAGATGCTCCGCAATCTGATTGCCAATGCGGTCAAATACACCACGCATGGCAAAGTGCTGATTGGCTGCCGGAGGCGCAGCGGGCATGTCAGGCTTGAGGTGTGGGACACCGGCGACGGCATCGATAATGACGAACTCCAGGCGATTTTCGACGAGTATCATCAGGTCGATAACGCCGCGCGCGAACGCAGCCGGGGATTGGGTCTTGGCCTGTCGATCGTCAAGCGGCTGGGCGATCTGCTGGGGCACACGGTTCAGGTTCGCTCGGTGCTGGGCAAGGGATCGGTCTTCGCAATCGGTGTGATGGAGCAGCCAAACCAGACCGCTGATCCAGCGCCTGCCCCCGACAATGCCAGTTCCGCGGCCGGACCTCGCAGCGCCCGAATCCTGATCATCGAAGACGACCTCGAGGTGCGCGAATTGCTTGAAATCCTGCTGGCTGACGACGGATACAAGGTAACGTCGGCGCCCGACGGTGTTGCGGCACTGAAGCTCGCCACGAAGGCAAAGACAGCGCCCGATCTGATCCTGTCCGACTACAATCTTCCAGGAGCGATGACCGGGATCGAAGCCATCGGCAAACTCCGCGAGCAGAGCGGGCAGGCGGTTCCGGCGATAATCCTGACCGGCGACATATCCACCGCAGCCTTGCGCGATATTGCCGACCACGATTGCGAACAACTGAACAAGCCCGTCAAACCGAAGATGCTTCTGCTGGCGATCAGGCGTCTGCTGTCAGCAGCGACCGGCCTTCCCG
>VFKS01000220.1 GCA_009885425.1 Novosphingobium sp. | reverse complement strand
GGATCGGCCCCGGCATCGAGCAGAACGAAAAAATTCTCGAACTGACGATCGTCGAAAGGCGCCAGGTCTTTCGACATGGCCAGCCAGCTTCCCCGAGCATAGGCCACGCTGAGCGCGGTACTTCCATCGTCAAAGCCTTCGCGGACCCGGGCGCGGGCATTGGGCTCGCCGCCATGCGCCAGCAGCGCCCGCAGGACCGGTGCCTGCCGGAACTCCGCCGCGATCAGCAACGGCGAATAGCCGTCCAGCACCGGATTGCGGGTCCCCGGATAGACTGGACCAAAGGCGCCATCGACCAGGCGGTTGGGGTCGGCCCCGGCCTGAAGCAGGACGGCCAGCGCGTTCAGATAGCCCGGACGGACCGGCTTGATCGCGGGCACCCGGCCCGTGGCGGCGATGCGGTTGGACAGGTCGCTCGGCAGTTCGATGCCATCACAGGTCAGCGCCCAGATCAGCGGGGTCACGCCGTACTGGCCGGCTTCGTCAACTGGGGCACCATCGGCAATCAGCCGCTCGACCTGTGCAGTGTCGCCTGCGCAGGCGGCTTCGGCCAAAGCACGGGCTTGGGGATTGGCGAAGATTTCCGACGCCGGCTGAACCGCTTGCCAATTCGAGACGGCATTACCAACCAGCGCCAGCGCCCCGAGGACGACCAGGAGTGGCCGCATCGCCGCAGCCCTGATCAGGCCGCCTCTTCCTTGCCCTTCAGCACCCGCACCGGTTCCTTGCGGCCTTCGACCACGTCCTTGTCGACCACCACTTCGGCGATTTCGCCTTCGCTGGGGATGTCGAACATGGTGTCGAGCAGCAGGCTTTCCACGATCGAGCGCAGCCCGCGCGCGCCGGTTTTGCGTTCGATCGCCCGCTTGGCAATCGCTTCTAGCGCATCGTCGGTAAAGGTCAGCGCGACGTCTTCCAACTCGAACAGCTTGGCGTACTGTTTAATCAGCGCGTTCTTGGGCTCTTGCAGAATTTTGACCAGCGCGGCGATATCCAGATCTTCCAGCGTCGCGATCACCGGCAGACGCCCGACGAATTCAGGGATCAGGCCGAATTTCAGCAGATCTTCGGGCTCAGCCTTTTGCAGCAGTTCGCCGACCTTGCGCTTTTCCGGATCGGCGACATGCGCGCCAAACCCGATCGAACGCTTTTGCAGGCGGTCGGCAATGATCTTTTCGAGCCCAGCAAACGCCCCGCCACAGATGAACAGGATGTTGGTGGTATCGACCTGCAGGAATTCCTGCTGAGGGTGCTTGCGGCCGCCCTGGGGAGGCACGGAGGCCGTGGTCCCTTCCATCAGCTTGAGCAGCGCCTGCTGAACGCCCTCACCCGAAACGTCGCGGGTGATGCTGGGGTTTTCGGCCTTGCGGCTGATCTTGTCGATTTCGTCGATATAGACGATCCCGTGCTGCGCCTTTTCGACATTGTAGTCGCTCGACTGGAGCAGCTTGAGGATGATGTTTTCAACGTCCTCACCCACGTAGCCGGCTTCGGTCAGGGTCGTGGCATCGGCCATGGTGAAGGGCACGTCGAAGGTTTTCGCCAGTGTCTGAGCCAGCAGCGTCTTACCGCAGCCGGTCGGGCCCACGAGCAGGATGTTCGACTTGGACAGTTCGACTTCGCTGCCCTTGGCGCTGTGCTTGAGCCGCTTGTAGTGGTTGTGCACCGCAACCGAGAGCACCCGCTTGGCGCGGTCCTGGCCAATTACATAGTCGTTGAGCGTCTCGAAGATATCCTTCGGGGTCGGCACCCCGCCGTCCTTCTTGCCAGCGATCCCGGCCTTGGTTTCCTCGCGGATGATGTCGTTGCACAGCTCGACGCATTCATCGCAGATGAACACGGTCGGGCCGGCAATCAGCTTGCGTACCTCGTGCTGCGACTTCCCGCAGAAGCTGCAGTACAGGGTGCTCTTGGCGTCGGTTCCGCTCAGTTTGGTCATGCTCTAAGTCCGTTGCCCGCAAGGTGCGGGGATTCGCCGGAGTGTAACCCGGGCGTCACAATTTTCAATCCTACCTCATAGCAGCAAGGCATTGCGCTGTGCTGAAGCGGCAGGGTTACTGTTTCCCTTATGCCTAGCTAGGCGCGCCGCCGCTGCCGCTGGCATCGGTTTCGTTGTCGGGCCGGGTTTCGAACACCCGATCGACCAGGCCAAAGTCCTTGGCTTCGCTGGCGCTGAGCCAGGTATCGCGGTCCATCGCATCGGCGATTTCCTGCTCAGTCTTGCCAGTATACTTGGCATAAAGCTCGTGCATGGTCTTTTTGAGCCGCAAAATCTCGCGCGCCTGAATTTCGATATCGCTGGCCATGCCGCGGGCACCGCCCGAAGGCTGGTGGATCATGATCCGAGCTTGCGGCAGGGCCACCCGCATTCCTGGCTCTCCAGCGGCAAGCAGAAAGCTGCCCATTGAACAGGCCTGGCCGATGCAGACCGTCGAAACCTTGGGCTTGATGTATTGCATCGTGTCATGGATCGCCATGCCAGCCGTCACCACGCCGCCGGGCGAGTTGATGTACATCGAGATATCCTTGCTCGGATTCTCGCTTTCCAGGAACAGCAACTGGGCGACGATCACCGAGGCCATATGGTCTTCAACTTCGCCGGTCACAAAGATGATCCGTTCGCGCAGCAGCCGCGAATAGATGTCAAAGCTGCGTTCGCCGCGGGCCGATTGCTCGACCACAACCGGGATCAGCGCGCCGGTGATGGGGTCTTGCGTGAACTTTCCTTGCGCGCCGCGCGCACCGTACAGGTCGATCATGGGAATCCTCTTTGCTGGAAGCGCCTATGTCGGCGCTGGCCGCGCGATGTTCAAGGGCCTTAACTTTTCGCCGCCGCCAACACCGCGCCAACCTTGTCGCTGATCTGCTGAACTGAGAACGGCTTGGGCAGGAATTCGACGCTGTCGATGTCGATTTCCTTGCGCAGTTGCTCTTCGGCATAGCCCGACATGAACAGAACCGGCAGGTCCGGCCGCAGCTTGCGGATTTCGCGGACCATGCTCGGGCCGTCCATCGCGGGCATCACCACGTCGGATACGATCATATCGAACTGCGCCCCGCTCTTGACCAGTTCCAACCCCTCATCGCCATCACTGGCGGTGGTGATGGTATAGCCAGCGCGGGTCAGTGCACGTTCGGCAACGGCGCGGACCATATCCTCGTCCTCGACCAGCAACAGCCTGCCCCCGCCGGACCATTGCTGGACCGGCGCTTCGACCGGCGCGGCCAGTTCGGCCACCGGTGCATTCGGATCGGCATGGTGGACCGGCAGATAGACGGTAAAGGTCGTTCCCCGGCCCAGTTCGCTATCGGCAAAGATGAAGCCGCCCGATTGCTTGACGATCCCGTAAACCGTGGAGAGGCCAAGCCCGGTGCCTTTGCCCAGATCCTTCGTCGTGAAGAACGGTTCAAATATCTTGCCGAGGTGATCGGGCGCAATCCCGCTGCCGGTATCCTGCACCACCAGCGCTGTATAATCGGCCAGCGGCATGATCCCGCCGGGCATCCGGGCCACATCGGCCGCGCTGACCTTCTTGGTCGCAAGGGTCAGCTTGCCGCCATGCTCGCTCTTGGCCAGCATTGCGTCGCGGGCATTGACGGCGAGATTGACGATTACCTGTTCGAGCTGGCTGGGATCGGCGCGGACCGGACCCAGATCGCGGTCATGGGTGACAGTCAGCTGAATCTTTTCGCCAATCAGGCGCTTGAGCAGATGTGATACGTCCGACAGCACATCGGGCAGCTGCAGCACTTCGGGACGCAGCGTCTGTTGGCGGCTGAAGGCCAGCAACTGCCGGGTCAAACTGGCGGCGCGGTTCGAATTGGCGCGGATCTGCTGGATATCGTCATAGTCGCTATCGCCGGGCGTGTGGCGCAGCAGCATCAGATCACAGGTGCCGAGGATCGCGGTCAGGACATTGTTGAAATCGTGCGCCACGCCGCCCGCCAATTGCCCGACCGCCTGCATCTTGGTCGCCTGAGCAACTTGCCGCTTGAGCCGGGTTTCCTCGGTATTGTCGGTCAGGCCGAGCAGCACCGCCGCCTCGCCCAGCCCGCGCACTCCGGCCAGATTGAGTGTGACCGGCTCCTCTGGCTGCCCGCGCAGCCGCACCGCCAGATCACCACTGGCGGCTGGCCCCTGGGCAAAACGGCGGATCGCGTCAGAAATCGTGCCCTTGTCTTCCTGCACCACCAGATCGGTCGGATAGGTTGGCGGCACCTCGCCATCCTTGCCCGCCGCGCGCATGAAGGCTGCGTTGGCGAAAAGCAGCCGCCCGTCACGATCAGCCATGGCGAGGCCGAGCGGAAGCTGGCCGAGCAGCGCTTCAAGATGCGGCACAGCCGCGCTGGCCTCACCACCGCCGCTACCGATGCCGACACCGTGATCGGCAATCAGGATCAGGCTGGGGGTGTTGTCATAGTCAGGCGCTGCCCTTGCATCGGGATCACTGACCGGCAGATAGAACAGGCTGAGCGAGGCCCCGCGCTTGCCGTCACGGGCCCAGCTGATCTGGTCGCGTTCGTCCTGGCGGAGCAGCGCAGTAAATTCCTGCCCGGTCAGCAGCGCGGCAGGGTCGCCGGTCGCACGGCTGGCGAAGCCCGCACTGGCGGCGCGTAATTTGCCATCGGGATCGACGATTGCGGCGGCGAACCCGGCTTGGCTCAAGGCCCGACCCAACTTGCCGTCAAGGTGCGGGACCAGTTCGGCGACCAGATCGGGCGGGGTCAGCGGCGCGATTGTCCAGACCAGATAGTCATCGCCGCGCCCGGCGCGCAGCGCGCTGGCTTTCCAGCGGCCTTCACTGCTTTCGACCAGATCCGCGGCGCCCCGGCCATCGCGCCAAGCGGCGCGGCCCGCCTTGGCAAGCCGCTCGAGGCTGGCATTGTCGACCGCGAGGCGCGGCGGAGCCTGCTGCGCGGTGAACCATTTTTCATAAAGCGGGTTGGCGCAGACCAGCCGCCCGGCCCGGTCGGTCACGGCGATCGCGACATCGGCGCGGTCAATCGCTGCGACGGTGACGGACCAATCTGGCAGGGCAAATTCGGGGGCGCTGCTGTCTGGCGTTTGACGGGTGATGAACCAGGCGATCCCGCCCAGTCCGATCAAACCGGCTGCAAAAGCCACGACCGCCAACCATTGCCCCGTAACCACCCAGACCAGTCCCGCACTGGCAAGCAAAGCCGCGCCCAGCACCACCCGCTCGATCGGCCGAGCGCGAGCGCCGAGGGCGACTGCACTCATCCCTCGCCTCGCTCTGTCCGCATCCGCTCTACCGCAACATTGCGCTTGTGGCGGACCCACCAGTTCCAGCTGAACGACGCGACCAGATAGCCGATCGAGGCCGAGATCACCGAGATCACGAACAGCCCCAGCATCATGGCCGGCGCCGCATCGGATAAAAGCCAATAGGCCCATTCGCGCAAGGTCGCCCCGCGCTCCATTAATGCGTTGAAGGTGCTGACATCGGCGTGGAAGCCCAGCTTGTTGCCCAGATAAATCGACGCGGCGATGATGAACGGCGTCGTCGCCGGATTGGACAAGAAGGTCATCAGCGCGGCGAGCGGAATATTCCCGCGGCAGGGCACGCACATCAGCGCTGCACCGACGATCTGGATCCCCGGGATCAGCGCGAAGATGCCAACCAGCAGGCCGACTGCCACCCCGCGCGGAACCGAACGGCGGGTGAACCGCCACAGCTCCTGCCGCCGCGCCAGCGGGCCGATCCAACGGTTGTGTTCCATGTCCTCACGCTTGGGGAGGTTACGGTTCATCCAGCGGGACAATTTGGCGGGAAAGGTGCTCATTTATGGTCCCGCATAATTCGCGCCTGATCGCGCTTCCAGTCACGTTCCTTGGATGTCGCGCGTTTGTCCGCCACATTCTTGCCCTTTGCCAGCGCCAGCTCCACTTTGGCGCGGCCACGGCTGTTGAAATAGACCGACAGCGGGACCAGCGTCATCCCTTTGCGTTCAACCGCCCCGGTGAAGCGGGCAATCTCACGCTCCTTCAACAGCAGCTTGCGCGGGCGTTTGGGGACGTGATTGTTGCGGTTGCCGTGGCTGAATTCAGGGACGTTGGAATTAATTAGCCAAACCTCGCCGTTTTTCACCTCGGCATAGCTCTCGGCAATCGAGCCTTCCCCGAATCGCAAGCTTTTGACTTCGGTCCCGGTCAGGCAAATCCCGGCCTCAACCGTATCATCGATATAATAATCATACCGCGCCCGCCGGTTTTCGGCGACCACTTTGGTCTTGTCGAATGCAGGGTGATGCGGGCGGGCCATAGTTGAAGGGTCATGTAGGGCGCTGGCGGTAAATTTCAAATCAATCCCGCGCCACGCTGCGATTGCGTTATTTTGGGGACGCAATACGAATTGGGGCTATTTCGTATTGTGTCCCTGCTTTAGATCCCGGCGTGGGCCAGTCCGGTATCTACCGCACGGCGCGATTCCGCGCTGCACGGCACGATCGGCAGGCGAACTTCCTCGCCAAGCCAGCCGAGCACTTTAGCCATCGCGTACTTGATCGGGCCCGGTGAGGCATCGGTGAACAGTGCCTGATGCAGCGGGAACAACCGTTCATTGAGTTCATGCGCCTTAGCCGTATCGCCTGCCAAGCTCGCCGCCTGAAAATCCGCGCAGAGCCGGGGTGCGACGTTGGCGGTGACCGAGATGCAGCCCACCCCGCCCCCGGCGTTGTAATGCAACGCCATGTCATCGTTGCCGCAGATCTGCGCAAAACCCGTGCCCAGCGCCATGCGGTGAGCGGTCAACCGGGTCATATCTCCGCTGGCGTCTTTGATCCCGATGATCCGGTCCGGGAACCGGCGGGCCAGTTCGATGGTGGTGGCAGGCGCGATATCGGTCACGGTCCGGCCGGGCACATTGTAGAGCACCATCGGTAGATCAACCCGTTCGGCCAGATAGCTGAAATGGGCGAGCAGTCCGGCCTGGGTCGGACGGTTGTAATAAGGCGCGACCATCAGCGCGGCATCGGCGCCGAGGTCTTTCGCTACCTGCAAATGCCAAAGCGCGGTCTGGGTATCGTTGCTGCCGCAGCCGGCGATTACCGGCACCCGGCCTGCGGCCTGTTCAATGCAGAGTTCGAACAGCCGGTGCTGCTCATCGTTGCTGAGCGTCGGCGCCTCACCCGTAGTGCCGCAGGGAACCAGCGCGCTGGAACCTTGTTCAATCTGCCAATCGACCAACCGCCGGAACGCCGTTTCATCCACGGCGCCGTCCTTAAACGGGGTAATCAGAGCCGGTATCGAGCCGGAGAACATGGACTTTATCCCTGCAACTGCCCCATAGGGGCTTCGTTCAGCCTGCCATAAGGAGCCTTTTCCCATAATGTCCAGTATGCTTCGATCTGCAACCGCTATGGCAATCGCACTACTGGCTTATTCGGCCGCTCCTGCTTCGGCCCAATCGGCCGATGGGACCGAATGGGATCAGGCGCGGGTGAACCTGCGCGCCCTGCCGCCGGGCGATATGCATTTGGCCGTGGCGCGGTGGAAGCTGCTGGTGGCCAATCCCGGCTTTGGCTTTGGCGACTATGCCGGGTTCCTGTTGACCTATCCCGGCCTGCCCGAGGAAGCAAAGCTGCGCAGCTATGCCGAAGGCGCGCTGGAGCGCGAAAGCGTGGCTCCGGCGCAGATCGTCAGCTTCTTTGACCGCTTCCCCCCGCTCAGCAACCGCGCTCGTGCAAACTATGCGCTGGCCCTGGCGGCAACCGGCCGTCCAGAGGCAAAACAGGTCGCGCTCAATGCCTGGCGTGGCGGACCGATAAGCGATGCCAGCGAAAGCGCCGTATTCGCGCTGCTCGGCCCAAGCCTGAGCTATGACGATCACGATACCCGGATGGACGCGCTGCTGTGGGCCGGGGCTGGTCCGCAGGCCGAGCGGCAACTGCTCTATGTCTCGCCCGCCAAACGGATGACCTTTGCCGCGCGGCTGGGGCTGGTGAACGGCAAGGATCCGAGCGCCGCCGGGATCGTGCTGCCGCCAGAGGTGATGCAGGACGCCGGCTACGTCTACAACCGCAGCCGGATGCTGCGAATCAGCGGGCAGTCCAGCGCGGCGGCCGCGTTGCTGGCCGCCCGTCCGCGACTGAACGCCCCACCGCGCGACCCGCGAAAATGGGTCGGCGAATTGCTGGCGGTGGCGAAAAACGCCGATGCTTATGGCGCGGTGCGGATCGCCGCCGGGATCGATGATACCTTTGCGCCGGGCACCGATGTTTCGGCGCAGAGCTTCGCGGTCCGCGATGATTACACTTCGCTGATGTGGCTGGGCGGAACCAAGGCACTGTGGAGCCTGGGCGATGGCAACCGCGCAGCTCCGCTGTTCTGGCGCTATGGCGCTGCCGCGCGGACCCCGCAAACCCGCTCAAAAGGGTTCTACTGGGCCGGTCGTGCTGCTGCCAAGGGCGGCAATTCAGCTGAAGCGACCCGCTATTTCGAAATGGCCGCGCAGTATCCCGACAACTTTTACGGAATGTTGGCGTTGGAACGGCTTGGCCGACCACTGTTGCCGCCCACCTTTTCACCCAGCGTCAACCCTACCGCTGCCGAGCGCGCCAACTTCAATGATCGCCCGCTGACCAAGGCGGTTCGCGAAGTGGCCCGCGAGAGCGATTGGCGGACTGCGGTGCAATTCTTCAAGGAAATCGCTGAGCAGGCGGAATCTGAGGCGGACCACGTGCTGGTGGCGCAACTGGCGCAGGAACTGGGCCGCCGCGATCTGGGGGTGATCCTGGGCCAAGCGGCGCACATCGACGGACACGGCAATTTTCGCAAGACCAGCTTCCCGCTGATCCCGGTGCCGCAGGGCTCGAACTGGACTTTCGTTCACGCGATCACTCGCCAGGAAAGCCAGTTTGCGATGAACGCCGTCAGCCACGCCGGGGCGCGCGGTCTGATGCAGCTGATGCCCGGCACTGCGCGCGAACAGGCCGGAAAAATGGGGCTGGAATACGATAGCCAAGCAGTGTTCAATGATGCCGGGTACAACATGCTGCTGGGCGACGGCTATTTCCGGCGGATGCTGGAGTATTACAACGGCTCCTACCCACTGGCGGTCGCCGCCTACAACGCCGGGCCGGGCAACGTGAACAAGTGGCTGCGCGCCAATGGCGATCCGCGCAATGGCTCGGTCGACTGGATCGATTGGATCGAAAAGATCCCGCTGTCCGAAACCCGCAACTACGTGCAGCGGGTGCTGGAAAACGCTGTGGTTTACGAAGCGATGTACCCCAAGCGGGCGATCTACAAGGGCGCCAACCCGCTCAGCTTCTTTCTGGGCAAGCGGTATCCGGGATGAAGCCCGAAGGCCCGCCGATCACTCCGGCCGGAATGGCGGCGCTGCGCGCACGTTATGACCATCTGCTCGGCACCGAACGTCCGGCGATTACCGAAATCGTCAGCTGGGCGGCGGGCAACGGCGATCGCAGCGAGAACGGCGATTACCTGTATGGCAGAAAACGGATGCGCGAGATTGACCGCGAGCTGGCGCATCTAGCCCGGCGGATGAAGAATTGCCGGGTGATCGATCCGGCCCGGCAGGAAGACCAAAGCCGGGCCTGGTTCGGCGCGCAGGTAACGATTGCCGACGAGGGTGACACCCACCTGACCCTGACCTTGGTCGGCGACGACGAGCAGGACGCCACCGCTGGCCTGATCGGCTGGAGCGCCCCGATGGCCCGGGCCTTGCGCGGTGCGGCCTTGGGCGATCTGCGCAAGGTTCGCTTGCCCGGCGGCGAAAAGGAATGGGAAGTGATGGCGATCAGCTATCCGGACCCGGCCTGACGATGGCCGAAGTGATCAACCTGCGCCTAGTCCGCAAGGCCAAGGCCCGCGCCAGTTCTGCCCAGCAGGCCGCCGAAAATCGCGCGCTGCATGGCCAGACCAAAGCTGCCAAAACCAAACTGGCCCGCGATGCAGCGCGGACCACCCGTCAGCTTGACGGTGCAAAGCGGGAAGAACCCTGATGCGCACGACCAACGAAAACGCCAGCGTCCGGCTTTACCACCTCGATAGCGCAGCCGAAGGCGGCGCGGCCAACACCCTGCTTTACGGCACCTTGGCTGAGGCGCTGCGGCTGGCCGAACAGCAACCTGCCGAAGTGCAGGAAGGCCTGTTCATCGCCACCGACAACGATGTGGTCGCCTACCTCGACCT
>VFKS01000172.1 GCA_009885425.1 Novosphingobium sp. | reverse complement strand
GCCGGGCCGCCGCCGACAATTATGACATCGGGCGCGCTCATGGGGGTGACATCTGCACCCAAGATGCCCTAGCTGCAAGCCATGGCCGGACCGACTGAATTCATCCCAACGTCCTCGCTCGGTGACACTTTGGTGATCCTCGGCGCGGCAGGAGTTGTCATTCCGCTGTTCGCCCGGTTTCGCATCACGCCGGTTATCGGGTTCATCTTGGTTGGCGTACTGGTTGGGCCCTTCGCACTGGGCGGAATGGCTGCTGCAAATCCGTGGCTACATTACGTGACGATCAGCGATCCCCAAGGCCTTGCCCCGTTTGCAGAATTGGGGATCATCCTGCTGCTGTTCTCGATCGGGCTGGAACTATCGTTCAAGCGATTGTGGCAATTGCGCCGAACCATTTTCCGGATCGGTCCGATGGAGCTGTTTGGGAGCAGTCTGGTTATTGCCCTGGTGCTGATGGCGCTGGGAAATACGCTGGCTACGGCATTGGCTCTTGGTCTCGCGCTGGCATTGTCCTCGACGGCACTTGTGCTGCGTATTGCGGATACGCGCACCCCGGTAGGTCGGGCAGCTTTGGGCACCTTGCTGTTCGAAGACCTTGCAATCGTCCCGATCATCTTTCTCCTCAGCGCCATCGGCCGCGTCGCAGGGGGGCCAGATCTGGGCCAATTCCTCAACACCCTCGGTCTGGGGGCGCTGGTGGTCGCCGGGCTGTTCGTTTTCGGACGCTTTGTGCTGCCGCATTTGTTCGCCCAAGCCGCACGGACGAAAAGCCCGGAACTGTTCCTAGCCGCAAGCCTGCTGATGGTCATCGTTGCCGCATTGGTGACAAGCGCGGTGGGGATGGGTCCAATTCTCGGCGCCCTCGTCGCCGGCCTGCTGATCGCCGAAACTGAGTATCATACCGAAGTTGAGGCGATGATCGCGCCCTTCAAGGGGCTTGCGCTGGGGATCTTCCTGCTGACCGTCGGGATGAGCATCGACCTTGCTTTCGTCTGGGATCGGATCGGTGAGATTGTGATCGCTACGGCGGCCATTATCACTGCCAAGGCGATGGTGACCGGACTGGTGCTGTGGATGAATGGTTCCCGCACAGCCACCGCGACCGAAGCCGGGATCCTGCTGTCCAGCCCTTCTGAAATGACCCTGATCGTGTTGACCGCAGCGCTGGCCGTCAACCTGATCAGCCGCGATGCTGCGCAGTTCTGGCAAGTGGTGACGGCACTGGGCCTGACAATCACGCCGTTGTTGGCAATCCTCGGGCGCTGGGTTGGCCGCCGTGTCGACAAGGCCGCGATCAATGTCGATTTGTCGGCAGAAGATGCCCCGCAACGGTCGCTGATCGTCGGAGGCGGCAGAGTGGGACGCTTGGTGGCGGAAATGCTGATTGCGCACGATAAACCTTACTTGATCATCGATGCCAATTCCGATCTGGTGCGAGAGGTCCGGAGCGAGGGGTTGAAGGCTGCCTTTGCTGACGCGGCCCGCCCCAATGTCTTGAGCCGGTTCTCTCCCTCCGAAGCCAATGCCGTGATCCTGACCATGGACGATCCGGTCGCAGCGCGGCGGCTGGTGCGGCAATTGCGGCATGACTATCCCGATCTGCCGATCATCGCGCGCGCGCGCGATGCCAGTCACGCTGCTGAGCTCTACCGCGCCGGGGCCAGCCATGCGGTGCCGGAAACGCTGGAAGCATCACTCCAGCTCTCCGAGGCCGTTCTGGTGGATATTGGCGTGGCGATGGGCGCCGTCATTGCCAGCATCCATGAGAAGCGCGACGAATTCCGGGCGCAGATCATGGAAGAGGGCGAACTCGACGAAAAGCCGCGATTGAAAAGCGCGTCCCTGCGCGAGCGCGCCGAAAGCTAGCCCGCCAACATTGCCTTCACCGCCGCAAGCGCCTCAGCGCCCTTGGTCCCATCCGGCCCGCCGCCTTGCGCCATGTCAGGCCGCCCGCCGCCGCCTTTGCCGCCAAGCGCCTCAACGCCCGCGCGGACCAGATCGACGGCGCTGACCGTGGCGGTCAAATCGTCGGTTACCGCTGCGGCAATGCTGGCCTTGCCGTCATTCACTGCAACCACCACTGCCACGCCCGAACCCATCCGGGTCTTGGCATTGTCGAGCAGGCCGCGCAGCTCCTTCGGATCAAGCCCATCGAGGACTTGGCCGGAGAATTTCACCCCGCCAATTTCCTCGTCCGCCGCCTCGGCCTTACCGCCGCCGCCCAATGCCAGCGCCTTCTTGGCCTCGGCCAGTTCGCGTTCCAGCTTGCGCCGTTCATCGAGCAGTGCCGCGACGCGGGTTTCGACATCGTCGGGGGTGGTCTTGAGCAGGCTGGCCGCACCTTTCAGCATGTCCTCGCGCCCGGTCAGCCAGGCCCGCGCACCCTCACCCGTCAGCGCTTCGATCCGGCGCACGCCAGAACTGACCGCGCTTTCGCTGACGATCCGCAGCATGGCGATATCGCCCAAGGCGCGCACGTGAGTGCCGCCGCACAGTTCAACCGAATAGGTTTTGCCGCTGGTCGCGCCCATGCTCAGCACGCGGACTTCATCGCCATACTTCTCGCCAAACAGCGCCATTGCGCCCGCTTCAATCGCGTCTTCCGGGCTCATCAGCCGGGTCACGACCGCTTCGTTGCCGCGAATTTGCGCGTTCACTTCGGTCTCAATCGCGGCGATATCCTCGGGCGAGAGCGCGGTCGGGTGCGAATAGTCGAACCGCAGGCGGTCCGCGGCGACCAGCGAACCCTTCTGGGTGACGTGCCCGCCTAGCCGGTTACGCAGCGCGGCATGCAGCAAGTGCGTGGCCGAATGGTTGGCCCGGATCGCATCGCGGCGCGCCAGATCAATATCAAGCCGGACGGTATCACCGACCTTAATCGTTCCCGCTGAAACCGCGGCATGATGGGCGTGGAGCCGCCCGAGCGGCTTGGCGGTATCGCTGACCGCCAGCTGCAAGCCATCAGCGCCCGCAATCACCCCGGAATCGCCCATCTGCCCGCCGCTTTCGCCATAGAACGGTGTCTGGTTGACGATCACACTGACGCTGTCGCCAGCGCCAGCGCTGTCCACTTCCTTGCCGTCCTTGACCAGCGCCACGACCTGCGCCTCGCCAGTGGTGGCGCTGTAGCCGGTGAACTCGGTCGCCCCAGCGCGCTCAGCAATGTCGAACCAGACATCTTCGTCAGCCGCTTGCCCACTGCCCTTCCAGGCGGCGCGGGCGGCGGCTTTCTGCTGGGCCATAGCGGCATCGAACCCGGCGCGGTCTACGGCGATCCCGCGCGCCCGCAGAGCGTCTTCGGTCAGGTCATAGGGAAAGCCGAACGTGTCATAGAGCTTGAACGCGGTTTCGCCGGGCAGCTCGCCGCCCTCGCCCATCGCGCCGGTCGCTTCATCGAGCAGCTTGAGCCCATTGGCCAAAGTCCGACGGAACTGGATCTCTTCACGCTGCAGCGTTTCCTCGATCAGCGGCTGGGCCCGGCCCAGCTCTGGATAGGCTGCGCCCATTTCCTGCACCAAGGCCGGAACCAGCCGGTGCATCAGCGGATCCTTTGCGCCCAGCAAATGCGCGTGGCGCATCGCCCGGCGCATGATCCGCCGCAGGACATAGCCGCGCCCTTCGTTGCTGGGCAGCACACCATCGGCCAGCAGGAAGCTGGTCGAGCGCAAGTGATCGGCGATCACCCTGTGGCTGGCCTGTTGTTCGCCCTCGGCCTTGACCCCGGTCAGGCTTTCCGAAGCCGCGATCAGTGCCCTGAAGGTATCGGTTTCATAATTATCATGCTGGCCTTGCAGCACAGCCGCGACGCGCTCCAGCCCCATGCCGGTATCGATACTCGGCTTGGGCAGTTCGGTGCGGCTGCCGTCGGCGGCCTGCTCGAACTGCATGAACACCAGGTTCCAGATTTCGATGAAGCGGTCGCCATCCTCGTCCGGGCTGCCGGGAGGGCCGCCGGGGATATGCGCGCCGTGGTCGAAGAAGATCTCGCTGCACGGCCCGCAGGGGCCGGTATCGCCCATCGACCAGAAGTTGTCCGAGGTCGGGATGCGGATGATCCGCTGTTCCGGCAGCCCGGCGATCTTACGCCACAACGCCGCGGCCTCGTCGTCGGTGTGGTAGACCGTGACCAGCAGCTTGTCCTTGGGCAGCCCCCATTCGCCGGTCAACAGCGTCCAGGCGTGGACGATCGCCTGCTCCTTGAAGTAATCACCGAAGCTGAAGTTGCCCAGCATCTCGAAAAAGGTGTG
>VFKS01000139.1 GCA_009885425.1 Novosphingobium sp. | reverse complement strand
GCGGCTTTTGCGGCGGGCTTTGCGGTGCGGCCGTTCGGGGCGATTTTCTTTGGCCGGATCGGCGACATGGTCGGGCGCAAGAACACCTTTCTGGTCACCATGGGGCTGATGGGGCTTTCGACCTTCGTGGTCGGCCTGCTGCCAAGCTACGCCAGCATCGGGGTGACCGCACCGATCCTGCTGATCGTTATGCGGCTGATCCAGGGCCTTGCGTTGGGTGGTGAATACGGCGGCGCGGCGACCTATGTGGCCGAACACGCCCCCAACCATAAGCGCGGGCTCTACACCAGTTTCATCCAGACGACGGCCACACTGGGGCTGTTTGCGGCGCTGCTGGTGGTGATCGGCACCCGCACTTACCTTGGCGAAGCGGCGTTCAAGGACTGGGGCTGGCGCGTTCCATTCCTGATCTCGATCGTGCTGCTGGCCGTATCAATGTGGATCCGGATGCAGCTGAGCGAAAGCCCGGTGTTCCAGAAGATGAAGGACGAAGGGACCACGTCGAAGGCCCCGCTGACCGAAGCCTTCGGCCAGTGGAAGAACGGCAAATGGGTGCTGATCGCGCTGCTCGGCGCGGTCGCGGGGCAGGCGGTGGTCTGGTACACCGGGCAGTTTTATGCGCTGTTCTTCCTTGAGAAGACGCTCAAGGTCGATGGTGCGACTGCCAACATCCTGATCGCGATTGCGCTTGCGCTGGGCACGCCCTTCTTCATCCTGTTCGGCTGGCTGTCGGACAAGATCGGACGAAAGGGAATTATCCTGAGCGGCTGTGCCTTGGCGGTGCTGACCTATTTCCCTGCGTTCCACGCGCTCGCCGGGGCGGCCAATCCAGCGCTGGTCGAGGCGCAAGGCCGTGCGCCAGTCACGGTCTACGCTTTGCCCGAGACTTGCTCGTTCCAGTTCGATCCGGTGGGCAAACAGAAATTCGATTCGTCGGGATGCGATATCGCCAAATCGACTTTGGCGAAAACGGGCATCCCCTATCGCACTGAGGCCTATGGCGAAGGCGAGATCAGCGTTGGGCAGAAGGCTGTGCCAGCGGGTGATCTCAAAACCTATGCAACGCGAATTACCGCTGCGGTCGGGGCGGCAGGCTATCCCGCCAAGGCTGACCCGGCCCAGATCAACAAGCCGATGGTGGTCCTGATCCTGTTCTATCTCGTCCTGTTGGTCACCATGGTTTATGGACCAATCGCCGCGCTGCTGGTCGAACTGTTCCCGAGCCGGATCCGCTACACCTCAATGTCCTTGCCCTATCACATCGGCAACGGCTGGTTTGGCGGGTTTTTGCCGACCACGGCCTTTGCGATGGTCGCAGCGACCGGGGATATCTACTATGGTCTGTGGTACCCGATCGTGGTGGCCGGTCTGACCGTGGTTGCCGGGCTGCTGTTCCTACCGGAAACCTTCAAACGGAATATCGACGATTGAGCGAAGCCTATCAGCAGGCCTGGCGCACCAGTATCGCTGACCGCGAAGGGTTCTGGCTGCGTGCTGCCGAGGCGATTGACTGGCTGACCCCGCCGGCCCGCGCCTATGACGAGGCGCATGGCTGGTTCCCCGGCGGCACGCTCAACACGGCCTACAATTGCCTCGACCGGCACGTCGCAGCGGGACGCGGCGATGCAATCGCGTTGGTTTATGATAGTCCGGTGACGGACACCGTTCGGCGCTACAGCTATTCCCAATTGCTGGACGAAGTTGGCCGGGTTGCCGCAATGCTGGCGTGCCTTGGCGTGGGCAAG
>VFKS01000490.1 GCA_009885425.1 Novosphingobium sp. | reverse complement strand
GCAGGCCTATGTCGCCAGCCGCACCAGCCGGGCTGAACGGACCCAAGCGCTGTCGCTGATCTCGTCCAGCTTTGGTCTCGGCACGGTTATCGGCCCGGCCTTGGCTCCGTTCTTCATTCTGCCGGGGGTCGGTCTGGTCGGCCCGTTCATTGCCTTTACGGTGATCGCGGTGATGGTTCTGGCAGCGCTGCGGATTTGGCTGCCCGACGATTCGCCGGCCTATGCTGCGCGCGGCGGAATCACCGCAGCCCCGTTCAGTGCCAATTCGAACAGTAACAGCCCAGATGAGGAAGAGGATGCCGAGCCATCGGCCCTGCCGACCGATGTGCCAGACCTCAAATGGTCCGACCGGCGGATGCGGCCCTGGCTGCTGGCCGGGCTGCTGGGCGGCCATGCTCAAGCGGCGGTGATGGGACTGATCGGATTTTTGATCCTGGACCGGCTGGGCCTGCGGGACAATCCGGCGCTGGGCGCGGCGCCAATCGGGCGCGTGCTGATGATCGGCGCCGGGGCGACGCTGCTGGCGCAATGGGGACTGATTCCGCTGCTGAAACTGGGGCCCAGAGCCTCTGCACTGTCGGGGATCACCGTTGCGGCGCTGGGCGTGGCAATGCTCTCCGTCGCCTTTGATGAACACGCCATTGCGATCGGAATGGGTCTGGCTTCGATGGGCTTCGGACTGTTTCGGCCGGGGTTCACCGCCGGATCGTCGCTGGCGGTAACCCGCGCCGAACAGGGTCAGGCCGCCGGGATCATCGCTTCGGTCAATGGCGCAGCTTACATCGTCGCCCCCGCGATCGGGGTCTGGCTCTATGGCCATTCACCGTGGATCGGTTTCACCGTGATCGAGCTGCTGTGCCTTTCGGTGATAGTGCTGGGGATCAAAGGGCTGACCCCCGACGATGAATTGCTGAGACCCCGGCAAACCTAAAGGATATCGCGGACCATGTCCTGCGGACGGCACAGCCGCACGCCTTTGTCGGTTTCAACCAACGGCCGCTCGATCAACTTGGGCTCAGCCTGCATCGCCGCCAGCACATCCGAATCACTCGCCTGCGGCAGGCCGCGTTCTTCGGCATCGGTCCCGCGCAGGCGCAGGCCCTGCTGCGGGGTGATCCCGGCATCACGGTAAAGCTGG
>VFKS01000119.1 GCA_009885425.1 Novosphingobium sp. | reverse complement strand
GGTCGATCAGCCAGTCGGCCCGCACCCTGTCAGCGCTGACCACCTTGGCGGCGCGCGCCGGGGCCTTGGCCGGGCTGGCCGGCACGGGCTCGGCTGGCAGCGGGCTCGCTTCAGGGCTGGTCTTGCGGACATTCCACATGCTCATGACCCTTCAAAATCAAGACGGGTGATGAGCTGCTGCGCCAAGCCGTCGACATCGGCGTGGTACTTGCTCTTGCGGTGAACCTGGTGAACCAGCAGTCCCTGGTTCTGCACCGAACTCAGCGCCGGTTCCTCCAGCGCCAGACCGCCCAGCACTTCGCGCTTCAGGGTATCGGACACGTCCGACAGGTCGATCGAGCGGAAAATCCGCTTTTCAACCCGGTTGACCAGCACGACGACCCGCGCCGGATCGATCCCGACCGAATCGAACAACTGCAAGCGGCGTTTGGCCTGGCGCAGGCTGGTGACCGACAGTTCGACCACCATCACGATCTGATCCGAAATCGAGAGCACCGACAGCGCCCAGTTGGTCCAGTTACCGGGCAGATCGATCACCACCCCGGCGTAAAGCCGCCGCATGGTGTTCAGCATTCCCAGCACCTGATCGACATCGACCGCTTCGATCGGCATGATTTCGGGCGGGGCGGAGAAAATTGCTATGCCGCCATTGGTGACCTTGCCGACCGAGCGGACCAGTTCCGGGTCGAGCCGGGCCCCGGCCTGAAGCAGATCCGCGACCGAGCCACTGCCGGAGCTGCCCAGATAGTCGGCCACCGCACCGAATTGCAGATCGAGATCAACAATCGCCACTTCGTTTCCAGTGCCCAGCCGCGTCGCCAGATCGCTGACCAGATGGGTCGCGAGCGAGGTCGCGCCGCAACCGCCGGCTGCACCAATCACCGAAATCAGCGGCGCCAGCCGGGCGTGGGAATCGGCCTTGGCTTGCAGTTGGGCCAGGGCATTGGCGGACACTTCGAGCAATTCTTCAAGCTGGAAAGGCATGGTGACCACATCGGCCACCCCTTCGCGAACCAGCGTCCGGACCAGACCGACCGAGGCATTGCGCAGCGCGGCGATCTTGGGCAGCTGCGGATAGCGGCGGCCCAGCGAATGCAGCCGGTCGATCGACTGCGGCAGATCGGGATCAACCTCGATCACCAGCACCTTGGCCGCCGCGATCAGATCGTCGGGCACAGCAGCATCACTGGCGCAAGGATAGGTCGTTAGCCCCGGCAGCGGCCCGCCTGGTTCGCTGCCGGTCAGCACGGCCAGGCTTTCAGGCCCGGCAACCACCAGCATATCAGCGCAGGCGCGCACGTTAAAATCCTTGTCAGTGAACATCTTGAAAGCTTCAGTACCCATTGTTTCCTGGCCTAGTTTGAACTCGTCCCACTGCCATCCTCCATTGGCAGCGAGTACGCGAATGACGGAAGATTGAACTGCGCCCCCCACACATATGATGTGAACGGGGCGAATTGCAGATTGCGCAGACTGACGGTGACCAACGGCGCGACATCGGCGCCATTCGGGTCCCCGGCAAAGCCCAGGCCCGACCACGCATAGGTCACTTGCACATTGGCGGCGGTCAGCCCCGGATAGATATCGGCCATCCGCGTCACCAGCCGGTTGAAGGCGGCGGTGTTGGCGGACATGCCGAAGTTGCAGGTTCCACCTGCGGCGCAGTTGCAGCCAGCTTCGGTGCACACGACGCCGGGAAAGGCAGTGGCATTGACGGTGGTGCCCTGCGGGACGAACGGTGCCGAAGTGGCGAAGCTGTAGGTATAAAGATCACTCGGGATCATGTCGGTCGCCGCCGCCCAGCGCGCGCCGACCTGGGTAGCCTTTTGCGCCTGGCTGAGGTTCCAGCCATAGCGCCCGATGTCGATCGAGCCGAACAGCACGATCAGTAGCAGCGGCAGCACCAGCGCAAACTCTGCGGCAGAGGCTCCGCGCTGGTCGCGGACAAAGGCGGACAGGCGCCTCACAACCCCATCACCGGGCTCTCGGCCGATGCGCCAATCGGCAAGGTCGCTTGGGTAAAGCCGAGCTGGCCCATCAGCGAGGGATAGTTGAACCGCGAACTGACCCGCACCTTGGGAGCATAGTTGCCGACCGCAGTGTAGATCCCGGTCTGCGAGGCGCAGGTTACCGTGACGGTGATGTCGCCATTGACCCAGCCTTGCACCCGCGAGGTTCCGCCAGTCAGCTGACCGGTACGGGTCAGATTCTGGATCGTCGCAGTGCTGCCGCTAAAGGTCGCTGCCGGGCAGGCGTATTGGTTGAAATCAAGCCGCGCGGCATAGCGGGCGGCGTTGCGGACACCGGTCACCACCTGATGTTCGGTGATCACGAAATAGGCGCCTTCAAAGGCGGCAAACAGCATCACCATGACAAGCGGCATGATCAGCGCCATTTCTGCCGCTGCCGCGCCGTGCTGATCGTTCAGGAAAAGGCGGATCCGGCTTCCCATCAGCGCACCAAATAGGGCACATCGCGGCGGATGAGCTGCGCCGCAGTCGATCCCCCACCAGCCAGCTGCGACGGGCCGATCACCTCGACATAAACATCTGAGTTTTCGGTATAAAGCGTGCCGCCAATCGTCCGGCGAAGCGACGGTTCGGTCAGGAACACATCGACCCATTTGGTCGGGGTCAGCGGGCCCGAAGTGCCTTGCAGTCCGCCGCCGCAATTGATTACGGCAACCGTCAAGACCCGGCGGTCAACCGCAATGCCGCCAACTGCAACGCCGGGCGAGACGCAGAAAGGTTGCGGCCGCGAACTTCCGCCGGTGGTCGACTGCGGCAGCAGCCGCGTCCCCGCATTGGCCGCTTCATAGCGATAAACTTGATAGCGGGTTGGGGTGGCCGTGCCGAAAGTTGCGGTGATGTCAAAACCTGCCAGATAGTTCGTGCTGTTGGTTTTGAAGTAGGCGTTGCGGTCCCAGGTGCCAGTGCCAATGTTCCCGCCGCCGCAATTGCCCGATGCGCTGATCGCGTGGCACATATCGCGCGGATAGCCCATCGGTGCGGTGGCGGCGATTTGAGTGTCGCTCAGGACAGTTGAGCTGGAGGTTGGGGCATAGCCATTGGTCGGCACTGCCCAAGCTGCTGGATTACTGCAGGTGTTGTTTCCTCCGCCGTTACCGTTGCCGTTCCCGCCGCCACCATTGCCGTTGTTGGAGGGATAGATCAGGTCTTTGCGGGTATTGGCCGAAGGCGGGCAGGCAGCGCCATTGTTGCCGCACGGGTTGGTGGTGTTGCCGGTGTAGATGTCGAACCGGGTGTTGAGCGCGTCGAGCACGCTGACCTGCGCGCCGGGCTTGGTTGTGACGGCATCGGCCGAAATGCAGTCTCCTGGAACGTTTGACTTGCCCAGCAGTTCGGCGATCCCTTGCGCGCCGCCTGCGGCATTGTTCTGCAGATAGCCGAAGTTGCCCGATCCATAGGTGCCGCCGCCATCGTTGGCGACCAGCCGGATGCCTTTGCCAACATAGCTGGAGACAGTGAAATTCGGATCGCCGCCCTCATTGGGGTTGCACATGAACACTGGCGGGACCTTGCAGATCGAAGAGCCCAGACCAGCCATGGCTCCGGCCGATACCGAGCCCTGCAGCAGGTTGACGATCGGCGTGAACGCATAGTCGACCGTGCGAGTTGCCACAGTCAGTTCGATGAAACGCGCGTTGGCATCGGATGTGGCGGCGGTAGTGCCATCCTTGTTCTGCCAGAACTTCACCGTGCCGGTCGCGTCGCAAGCAGTTTCGCTGGCGACGGTGATGGTGCTCGCGTCGTTGGCCAGAATGGTGGTGTTGGTGACCAGCGAGACCGCCGCCGTCGCAGCGCGCGAACAGGCGCCGGACTTGGCGTCAAGCTGGGTTGCCCCGGCCAGCGCGGCCTGATCGGCGCCGTTCTGCAATTCACTATCCATAGTGGCGAGGCGGCCGTAATCGAACCCGACGCCTGCAATAACGATCAGCGCGGTCAGCGCCATCGCATAGGTGGCGGCAACAGCGCCGCTTTCATCACGGAGAAAGTGGCTTCCGATCGGATCGTTCATCGCCAGCCTCCAACATCAGTCTCAATTGCCGCCAGTGCCGCTGGCGCGGCCGACTTCGGACAGGCTCTGCCGCTCAGGCATCTTGAGCTTGCCGGTGCGCAGCCGTTCGATCGCCTGGGCCGCGCGTTCGCCATCGCCCGGCGCCATTGGCTCGTCGTATTCGGGGTTGGGATTGATCACCATCGCGGCAAAGGTCTGGCGGTTGGCCTCACCAAAATTGTCAGCCTTGCCCATTCCCAGCCCGGTGTTGCTGCCGCCCGTGGCGCAGCCACCAAGCAGCAGGCC
>VFKS01000309.1 GCA_009885425.1 Novosphingobium sp. | reverse complement strand
TGATCGGCTGGTTCATGTTTGATGAGGGGCTGTCTCTGCCAACCGTGGCCGGAGCCGTGCTGATCGTGATCGGCTGCTGGATTGCTTCGCGCAAGCACATCGAGGCCACGGCACTTTAGTCTAATATGGACTGACCTGCCCTTGACGCGGGGCGGATTCCCGCGCATCGGCAGCGCCGACAACCGGCCCTGCTGCCGCTGCAAAGCGCAGTCCCCCTGGGCCTCCAAATCAGGAGATCACGCGGCATGACTCAGGTCGGACAGGACACGCTCGGAACCCGCTCCACGCTCAATGTGGGGGGCAAGGATTTCGCCTATTATTCGCTGGCCAAGGCCGCGGCGAAATTTGGCGATATCTCGCGCCTGCCGTTCAGCATGAAGGTCCTGCTGGAAAACCTGCTGCGCTTCGAAGATGGCGGCTTCACCGTTTCGACCAGCGACGTGCAGGCGATTATCGATTGGCAAAAGAACCCGGCCGAAAGCTCGAATGAAATCCAGTACCGCCCGGCCCGCGTGCTGTTGCAGGATTTCACCGGAGTGCCCTGCGTGGTTGACCTTGCCGCGATGCGCGATGCTATTGCCACGCTGGGCGGGGATACCAGCAAGATCAACCCGCTGGTCCCGGTCAACCTCGTGATCGACCACTCAGTGATGGTCGATGAATTTGGCCATCCCAAGGCATTCGAAGAAAACGTCGAGATCGAATATCAGCGCAATATGGAGCGCTATGACTTCCTCAAATGGGGCTCCAAGTCGCTCAACAATTTCTACGCTGTCCCCCCCGGAACCGGGATCTGCCATCAGGTCAATCTGGAAAATATCGCCCAAACGGTCTGGACCAGCACCGACCAGAACGGCGTCACTGTCGCCTATCCCGACACTTGCGTCGGGACCGACAGCCACACCACCATGATCAACGGCCTGGGCGTGCTCGGCTGGGGCGTCGGCGGGATTGAAGCTGAGGCGGCGATGCTCGGCCAGCCAGTTTCGATGCTGATCCCCGAAGTCGTGGGCTTCAAGTTCACCGGCACCCTGAACGAGGGCGTCACCGCCACCGATCTGGTGCTGACCGCGACCCAGATGCTGCGGGCCCACGGTGTGGTTGGGCGGTTTGTCGAATACTATGGCCCCGGCCTTGCCGGCCTGACCTTGGCCGACCGCGCGACGCTGGCCAACATGGCGCCCGAATATGGCGCCACTTGCGGCTTCTTCGGGATCGATGACAAGACGATCGATTACCTGCGCCTGACCGGCCGCGAGGAAAGCCAGATCGCGCTGGTTGAGGCCTATGCCAAGGCGCAAGGCTTCTGGATCGATCCGGCGGT
>VFKS01000499.1 GCA_009885425.1 Novosphingobium sp. | reverse complement strand
GCCACCCCGGCGATGTGCGAACTGCCGTTGACCCAGGCATAGAACCGCGGCGCAACAATCCCGCGCAACCCATCGCGCACGCCGGCGTCCAGCTCGGCAATCAGGCTTGCTGCGTCCGTGCCATGGTCCGGCATCGGGCGATCAAAGCGGGCATGCACTTCACCATAACCGGACACCGGCACCGTATCGGCCGCCGCCACATCGCGCCGGTAATCCACCGCCAGCCGCGCGGCCAAGTCCAGAGCGGCAAAATCCTGATCGTTCGTGCTCACCCGTGTCTCCCTTGCCGGCGTGCGCCGTGACCCCTAAGCGACAGTGATGAGCGACGCATCCCGAATCAAGCGGTTAAAGTTCCGCGCCTGGCACCGCGGCACCCGTGAGGCCGATTATATGATCGGCTGCTTCTTCGATACCCAGCACGAAAACTGGGGCGAAGCGGAAGTCGAATGGTTCGAGCGGCTGCTGGACGAGGAAGACGTCGACATCATGGGCTGGGCGCTTGGCACGCTGGCGGTGCCAGACGAATATGCCGGTCCGCTGATGGACGCCTTCTGCAAACTGGACTTCGTCGAAATCCCGCGCTGACAAGCGCCGATTAGCCAGCTAAGGCACCCATCCTGACCCCACCCCGTTGGCCCCGATTTTGGCCTGCGGGGCAATTGCCGTTGCGAGTGCCATGCCTGATCTGTCCAAAGTCCTGTCCGCCAAAACCCCGCTGACACTGGCCTCGCTGGCGCGCGGGGCGCAGCCGCTGGTGCTGGCCGATCTGGCGCGGGCCGCAAAAACTCGGGCTGTGTTCATCGCACCCGATGACGCAGCGATGCAGGCGATTGCCGATAGCGCCGGATTTTTTGCACCCGAACTGGAAGTGTTGACTTTCCCAGCGTGGGATTGCCTGCCCTATGATCGCGCCAGCCCGGCCCTATCGGTCAGCGCACGGCGCCTCGCCGCACTGCACCGGTTGCAGGCCAAACCTAGCGCGCCGCAGCTGCTGATCACCACCACGGGCGCGGTGTTGCAGCGCGTGGCCAGCCCGTTTCGGATCCGTGAGAACGTCCGCCTGCTCAAACCCGGCATGGAAATCGGCCGCGAAAGCCTGATCGCGCTACTCCAGCGGCAGGGCTACAGCCGCACTGATACGGTAGTCGATGCCGGTGAATATGCGGTGCGCGGGTCGATCTTTGATATCTTTCCATCGGGTCTTAGTTCGGGCCTGCGGCTGGATTTCTTTGGCGATGAGCTGGAAACGCTGCGGCTGTTCGATCCCAATTCGCAGCGCTCGCACGGCGTGGCCGAAGAGCACTTGCTGCTGCCTGCCAGTGAAGCGCTGCTGGATGAGGACAGCGTCAAACGCTTCCGCACCCGTTACCGCGAGTTGTTCGGCGCCAATGCTACGTCCGATCCGCTCTATCAGGCCGTCAGCGACGGGCGTCGGCTGGCCGGGATGGAACACTGGTTACCGCTGTTTGAGGACAAGCTGACCACGCTGTTCGATCACCTGGGCGCGGACGATACGATTGTGATCGAGAGCGCTGCGCTGGGTGCAGCAGACGAGCGGCTCGGCGATATTGCCGACTACTTCAAAAGCCGCAGTGACACTTCGGGCAAAGCGCCCGGATCATACCGTCCGCT
>VFKS01000527.1 GCA_009885425.1 Novosphingobium sp. | reverse complement strand
GCGAGGCTGAACAGCAGCGGCAAGGACACGAAGTTCCAGGTGTTCGCGGCGGCCAGCGCCAGCCCGATCAGCAGATCGACGGCGGTAGCAATCGCGCCGAGATAGCGGCGGTCCATCCGGTCGGCCAATACGCCAGCAACCGGGGTCAGCAGCATGAACGGAATGAACTGGACCAGCCCCAGCATCCCGAGCAGGAACGCGGCCTCTTTTGGACCCATGCCATAATCGGTCCGGGCGATCTGATAGACCTGCGCGCCGATCACCACGACCATGGCGGTGGTCGCCGCGGTCGAGATAAACCGTGCCAGCCAGATCAGGCGATAGTCGCGGACTTGAAGGGGATGGGTCGGCGTGCTCACGCCCCAGCCATGGCAGCGCCCCCGGCGCTTGCCAAGCGGTCAGATGCTTGGTGGCCTTAAACCGCCGGTTTAGCGGCTACGGCGCAGGCGCGGGTTGGGTTGGATCGTGTCGATCATCCGCATGAAGTCTTCGACCCGGATGATCCGCTCAAACTGGAATCCGGCGCGGTCTTCGGCGATCCAGATCAGGTGGGCTTCGATCCGGCCCACTTCGGGCAAGCGGATCGTCACGCGCTCGCCGCGCTGCATTTCGAGTTCGCCCGAGACCATGAAGCCGTGGGCTGAGAGGTTGATGACATGCATATGCACATCGCCCAGGCGCCGGTGTTCACCGATCACCTTGTGGTCGACCGGATGCCGCGCCGCGCGGCGCAAGTCGGTGACCGTCAATTGTGCTCCTGCGCCCATGCTTGTCGCACGCCTCCTGAAATTGCTCTCAATGTCAGCCGTTATCCGGGAGAAAGGCAAAGATTGGGTAAACCCGGCAGATTATTGCCGTTAACCAGCTTATCAAACCGGGCGCAGTATCCCGTGCTTCTTCTTGCCTGAAGAAATGCGCAGTTCATTTTCTGCTGAAATATGAAGTGCTTCGTCACTAATCGAAACGCCGTCAAGGCGGGCACCGCCCCCGGCAATCAGTCGCTTGGCTTCGCCCTTGCTGGCTGCAAAACCGATCCCGACCAGGGCATCGACGATCCCGATTCCCTCCGCCGGGATCACAAATACCGGCAAATCGGCGCCGAGTCCGCCGCCCGCAAAGGTCGCCGATGCGGTGGATTCGGCGGCTTTTGCAGCGTCGTCACCGCGGCACAGCCGGGTCACTTCGTTGGCCAGCACAATTTTGGCGGCGTTGATCTCGCTGCCTTCGAGCATTTCGAGCCGGGCGATTTCATCCAGCGGCAAATCGGTGAACAGCCGCAGGAACTTGCCGACATCGCGGTCATCGCTGTTGCGCCAGTACTGCCAGAAATCATAGGCCGGTAAGGCATCCTCGTTGAGCCAGACCGCACCT
>VFKS01000142.1 GCA_009885425.1 Novosphingobium sp. | reverse complement strand
TGACGATGCTGATCGCCAGCAACCGAAGCGTGATGGGCGATCTGGTGATCGGGCCCAAGCTGAAATTCGGCGGCTGGCTCTCCACTGCAGTCATGTGGGTGGTGGCCGGGGTATTTTTGCTCAGCTGACCCGGCTGACGCTGACCACTTGCTCGAACATTTCCGCCGTACCAAAGCTCGACAGGAACGGAATGTCCGCCGCATCGCGGCCGACGCCGATCTTCGCCACCTCAGGCGCTGCGGCCATTCCGGTCGCATCGACCAGGTGCCATGCCCCGGCCAGATAGACTTCTGCCACCGCGTGGAAATCGGGTGGCGACACGTCTGGGGCATAAACGCTGACATAGCGTGCCGGGATCGAGGCGGCGCGGGCCAGCGCGATCACCAGATGGGCATAGTCGCGGCAGACGCCGCTGCGCTGGACGAAGGTATCAGTGGCGCAGGTTGCGGCCGTGCTGGCGCCAGGCTCATAGCTTAAATGCTGGGCTACCCAATCGCGGATTTCGGCAACACAGGCACCACCCGCAAGGCCCGAAAATTCGGTGTCGACAAAGGCATTGAACCGGTCCGACGGGCAGAACCGCGACGGCATCAGGTAATCAATCACTTCACCGGGCAACTGATGTGGTGCAGTTTCGGGCAGGGCGGCCAGATCGATCACCGGCCGTTCGATGACGATCTCGGCCTTGTAATCCAGCGCCAATTGCCCATCGACCCGTAACCAGATCCGCTCGCCGATTTCGTCATGCCCTGGGACGCGCGAAAAGTGCAGCACTGGGGTCAGCCACAACTCTGGTTCAATCACGCGCTGGTCGTGCAGCGCGGCAGCTTCGAGCTGAACCAGCACATCGGTCGGTTCGGCGAAGTGGTAAAACAGGCGGGTGTGGATGCGCAGGCGGGCAGTGGCCGGTTCAACCACCGTGATCGCTCCGTCCGAAATCGGGCCGGTCATCGTCCTGACCCAGCTCGATGATCGAGCGGCGGATCGCGCGGGTCCGTTCAAAGTGTTCAAACAGTTGTTCGCCATCGCCAATCCGGATCGCCCGTTGCAGCGCGGTTAGGTCTTCGGTGAAGCGCTGGAGCATTTCCAGCACGGCATCCTTATTGGTCAGAAACACGTCGCGCCACATGGTCGGATCGGACGCCGCGATCCGGGTGAAATCGCGAAAGCCGCCGGCGGAATACTTGATCACTTCGCCCTCGGTCACCCCTTCAAGGTCCGATGCGGTGCCGACGATGGTATAGGCGATCAGGTGCGGCAGGTGGCTGGTGACAGCTAGCACCATATCATGGTGCTTGGCGTCCATGATCTCGACCTTGGCGCCAAGCGCCTCCCAGAAGTCCGATAGTGCCTCGACCTGCGCCGGATCGGCGCCATCGGGCGGGGTGATGATGCACCAGCGCTGCTTGAACAGGCTGGCAAAGCCCGCGTCGGGCCCAGATCGCTCGGTTCCGGCCACCGGATGCGCCGGAATGATGCTGACCCCGGGCAGAGCCTCGGCCAAAGCCTTGGCGACCGATTCCTTTGAGGACCCGACATCGCTGACCACCGCGCCGGGCGCCAGGGCTCCGGCCAGTTCCGCTGCTGCCGCGCCCATCGCGCCAACCGGCACGCACAGGATCACCAACTGGGCATCCTGCACCGCTTCAGCGGCGCTATCGAAAACCTGCCCGACCAAGCCGCGCTCCGCTGCGCGCTGGCGCGATGCGGGATCGGCGTCGTAACCGGTTGTCCGCACGTCGGGCAGGCAATCCTGCACGGCAAGGCCGATTGATCCGCCCAGCAGGCCAAGCCCGATAATCGCGATCCGATCAAAGCTCCCAGGATCTTCCCTACCTACCACGGGCCGCCTCCGCCAGTTCGCGCAGCAGGGCGGCAATGGCAGCCATTTGCTCGTCCGTGCCAATCGTGATCCGCACCCCGATGGAAAGGCCGGGCGTGGAGAACCAGCGGGTGATGTATCCGGCCTCTGCCAGCCCCTTGTAGGCGGCTTCGCCGGTCAGCTTGCCAGCGAGCAGCAGCATGACAAAGTTGGCCTCGCTCGGCACGGCGCTGATGCCGT
>VFKS01000231.1 GCA_009885425.1 Novosphingobium sp. | reverse complement strand
GCGAGCTAACCTATACCAACCGCGAGTTTTCAGGCGCCGAGGCGAAAGAGCTGGGCTTTGCGACTTATGTCGATCCCAACCCGGTCGCCCGCGCGATGGCGATTGCCGCCGATATCGCGAACCGCAACCCACATGCCCAACGCGCCGCCAAGCGGCTGTTCAATCGTTATCTGGAAATGGGCACGGACGAAATTCTGATGGCCGAAAGCGTCGAGCAGCAGGCCTTGATCGGGACCAAGAACCAGATCGAGGCGGTGATGAGCCAGATGGAAAAACGCAAAGGGGAGTTTACTGATCCATGAGCCGGGGTGAAAACATTGATCCGAGCGCTTACGACTCCGTTGTCGTCGGCCGCCGCTCGATCCGCGGGTATAAGCCCGATCCGGTTCCGCGCGAACTGATAGAGGAAGTGCTGGCCGTTGCGATGCGCGCGCCTAGCTCGATGAATACTCAGCCTTGGTATTTCCATGTCCTGACTGGCGAACCACTCGACCGGATCCGGGCCGGGAACACCGAGCGCAATCTGGCAGGTATTCCGCATAGCCGCGAGTTCCGGACCGGACATGCTTTTGAAGGCATTCACCGCGAACGCCAGATCGGGGTCGCCAAGCAGCTGTTTACGGCGATGGAGATCGCTCGCGACGACAAGGAAGCAAGGCTCGATTGGGTCCTGCGCGGTTTTCGTCAATTCGACGCACCGGTTTGTGTGATTATCGCCTATGACCGTGGGCTGGCAGATAGCGACGATACCGCCTTCGATTGCGGCGCGGTCACCACCGCGCTGGTCAACGCGGCCTGGTCGCGCGGGCTGGGCTGTGTGATCAACAGTCAAGGGATCATGCAAAGTCCGGTGGTGCGCGAACACGCTGGGATACCCGACGATCAGGTAATCATGAAAGCGGTTGCACTGGGCTGGCCGGACGAAAGCTTTCCGGCCAACGCGGTGGTTTCAGAACGCAAGAGCGTAGACGAAGCCGCCCGGTTTGTCGGGTTTGAATAGGGTCTAGTCGATCACAATGCTGCGGGTGCTTGTCCCGGCAAGGCGCTGGTCACGCCCGCGCCCTTTCCGTCTCTCGCTTGGCAAGCACCCTGCGCCGCGCTAGCCCGGTTGCATGAAAGCACTGCGCGATCCCGATTGTCTGCTCGCCGAAGGCCTCTCCGCAATCCGGGGCCAGTTCAAAGTGGCCGATGGCTTCCCGGCGGAAGTTGATGCGGCGGCTAATGTCGCCGCCCAGCGCCAGCCTAGCGAGCACGCCGATCGCACCGCCATGCCGTTCGTCACGCTCGATCCGGCCAGCTCGACCGATCTAGATCAGGCCTTTTCGATCGAGCGGGCCGGCAGCGACATTCTGCTGCACTATGCCATCGCCGATGTCGCCTGGTTCGTCGCCGATGGTGACCCGCTCGATTCGGAAGCTTGGCAACGCGGCGAGACGACCTATCTGCCCGATGGCAAGGCCGGGCTCTATCCGCGCGTCCTGGCCGAAGGCGCGGCCAGCCTGCTACCCGACGGACCGCGCCCGGCGGTGGTCTTTACCAGCCGGATCGACACGGCAGGCAAGGCCGTGCTGCAAGGGGTCGAGCGCGCGGTGATCCAGAGCCGCGCCAAGCTGGCCTACGATAGCGTGCGCGATGACGAATTGCCGGCCGGCTTTGCCGAACTCGCCCGGCGGATCGTCGCGGCCGACGATGCCCGCGGTGCCGCCCGGGTCGATCCGCCCGAGCAAGAGGTGGAGCGCGACCTGTCGGGACATTTCACGCTGCGGCTGCGCCCTTTGGCCGTGGCTGAACGCAGCAACGCGGCGTTGTCGCTCGCCACCAATCTGGCGGTTGCCGATATGCTGCTGACCGCCAAAACCGGGCTGTTCCGCGTTATGGCAGAGCCCGATGTGCAGTCACAGGCGCGGCTGCGCCATACAGCCGAGGCCTTTGGGCTGGTCTGGCCTGAAGCGGCGACGCTCGAACAGTTCGAGCGCCTGCTCGATCCCACTGACCCGCGCGAGGCGGCCTTTATGCTGGCGATTCGCCGCGCCGGAAACGGAGCGAGCTATGAGCCCTATCGGCCCGGCGCAGTGCCTTGGCACGCCGCAATGGCTGCAACCTATTGCCACATGACCGCGCCGCTGCGGCGGCTGGCCGATCGTTATGTGATCCGTGCTGCGCTGGCGGTGGCCAATGGCCAGCCTGTCCCTGCTGATGTCGAGGCCGCGTTCCAGCGGCTCGGCCCGGTGATGGAAAAGGCGCAGGCCCGAAGCTCGCAGATCGAACGGGCGGTGGTCGATCTGGCCGAAGCTGCGATGCTGGTCGGGCGCGAGGGCGAAGATTTCGAAGCGGTTGTCACCGATCTGGGCGAGACGGGCGCGCGGATCCAGCTGTGCGATTTGCCGATCGTGGCCCGCACCGTGGCCCGGCGGGTCCAGCCAGGCGAGCGGATCGTGGTCCGGCTCGCATCCGCAGACCCGATCAAGCGGTTGGTCAGCTTTGAGCGGATTTCATGAACCGGCTTGCGCGCTTGGCCCCGCTAAGCTAGTGGCGCGAACCTCTCGTGAGAACGAGGGTGAGGCCCGATGGCGGAGTGGTTACGTAGCGGACTGCAAATCCGCGCACGCCGGTTCGATTCCGGCTCGGGCCTCCATTTCTGGCTCTGGTTCGCCGCTTTAGCTCAGTTGGTAGAGCATCGCATTCGTAATGCGGAGGTCACGTGTTCGAGTCACGTAAGCGGCACCATATTGGCGGGACCATGAGCAGACATATCCTTTCGATCCTGATTTTTGCCCCGCTTTGCGCGCAGCCTGCTTTGGCTGAGGACAAGCCGGACGAGCCTGAAATCGTCGTGACCGGCCAGGGGCTGGATCAATCCAAGATGCTGGCGGCCTATTCGGCGATCACGATGGTGCGGGACCGGACTGCCGGGTCCGCTTCGGGGCGGATTGAGGACGTGCTGGGCAATCTGGCTGGGCTGCAGCAGTTTCGCCGGTCGGACAGCCGCTCAGCCAATCCGACTGCGCAAGGCGTGACCCTGCGCGGGCTAGGCGGGAATGCCTCTAGCCGGACGTTGGTGGTGCTCGATGGGGTGCCGGTTACCGATCCGTTCTTTGGCCACGTGCCGTTTTCCGCGCTACCGTGGGAGCGGCTTGATCGATTCACGCTGATCCGCGGCGGCGGGGTCGGGGCGTTTGGCGCAGGCGCTGTGGCCGGGACGATCGACATGGTCAGCGCCAATCCGGCCGGTCTGCCGCTGGCCGAAGGCGCGGCGGCGCTCAATGATCGCGGCGATAGTGAGCTTTCGGGCTCGCTTAACCCCCGGCTCGGATCGGGCTATGCCGTGATCAGCGGGCGCTGGGACCGGGGGCAGGGATTCTGGACCACGCCACTGGCGCAGCGCGTTCCCGCTAGTGTCCGGGCGCGGTTTGATAGCTGGTCGACATCGCTGCGGGCGGTGGTGCCGGTTTCGGGCGATGTTGAACTTCAGGCCAAAGTGCTGGCCTATGATGATCACCGCACATTGCGGTTCACCGGGGCTGACAGCACGCAGAGCGGGCAGGATGCCTCGCTGCGGCTGGTCGGTCGGGGGGACTGGCAGTTCGATGTGCTCGGCTATGTTCAGGCGCGCGATTTTAGCAACGTGGTGATCAGCTCGACCACCTTCCGTAAGACACTGGATCAACGCACCACCCCTTCGACCGGGCTTGGCGGAAAGTTCGAGCTGCGCCCGCCGCTGGGCGAGGACCTAGCGCTGCGGCTGGGGGTCGACTGGCGCCGGGCCAACGGTGAAATGTTCGAAACCGCCTTCAACGGCGGGACGGGCGCGGTCACCGCGCTGCGCCGCGCGGGCGGGACCAACGATGATCTGGGGTTCTACCTCGAACATGACCGGCAGATCGGCCCGTTGCGTCTGACCGGATCGGCACGGCTGGATCGCTGGCGGGTGGCGGATGGCCATTTCGAACAGCGTAATGCGGCAGGCGTAGTCACCACTACCAGCAGCTTTGCCGACCGGTCGGGCTGGGACCTGTCACTGCGCGGCGGAGTACTGATCGATGCGGCGCCAGGGCTGACGCTGCGCGGGTCGGTCTATAACGGCCTGCGCCAGCCAACGCTGAACGAACTGTACCGGCCGTTCGTGGTGTTCCCGGTCACCACCCGGGCTAATGCCGCGCTTGAAAACGAGCAGTTGTTCGGGTTTGAGGGCGGGTTCGATCTGAAGCTCGGCGGGTTCGAATTTCAGGCCACCGCCTTTGACAACCGCATTGATGGCGCCATCGCCAACGTCACCATCGGGCCCAATCTGCGCGAGCGGCGCAATGTCGATGCGGTCCATTCGCGTGGGATTGAACTGGTCGCCAAGGTCAAGCAGGGCCAGCTCAGCTGGGATGGCTCACTCTCGTTACTCGATGCCCAGGTTGAAGGCAGCGGGCCTTCGGCTGCGCTCGATGGCAAGCGCCCAGCGCAGGTGCCGGTCTTCGCGCTGAGTACGACCCTGGCCTGGCGCCCGGCCGAGGGCTGGATGCTCGCCGGCACGCTGCGGCACAGTTCTTCACAGTTCGAGGATGATCTGGAGACTGACCGGCTTCCGGCGCAAACCACGTTCGATGCCATTGTGACTGTGCCGCTTTCGCCCCGGTTCTCGCTGGTCCTGCGCGGCGAAAACCTGACTGGCGAGACGATCATTACCCGCAACCAGGCCGGCTCGATCGATCTGGGAACGCCGCGCACAGTCTGGATCGGATTGCGCATTTCCATCGGGCGCTGATTGACTTAAGGTGGCGCAAAGCAACCGAAGTGGAGAGTTCGCCATGGCCACCCAGATCAGCAGTCATCATCACAGCCTCGATTGCAGCGAAGCCGAATGGGCCGCGCGGCTGGAACTGGCGGCGTGTTACCGGATCTTCGACCATCTGGGCTGGTCCGAATCGATTTACAACCACATCTCGGTCAAAGTGCCGGCCGAGGAAGGCGCGTTCCTGATCAACCCGTTCGGGCTGCTCTATTCCGAGGTTTGCGCGTCGAATCTGGTCAAGATCGATATCGAGGGCAAT
>VFKS01000421.1 GCA_009885425.1 Novosphingobium sp. | reverse complement strand
TGGCCGCGCCGGTCAAGCGCGAGATGACCGATCAGGTTCCGCTGACCCGCGTCTACCGCGTCTGGAGCGGCCCCGGCACCAACGATCCCGATGCCCCGGCGCTCGATGTCGGGTTCAAGGTGCTGGGCGGGCTCGCCTCCTCGCGGCTCGACAATGCGCTGGTTCGCGGCAAGGGCCTCGCCGTTTCGGTTTCGGCATTCGTAATCCAGTTCGAACAGACCAGCTTCCTGCAGGTCCAGATGGACATCAAGCCGGGGGTTGACCGGGCGGTGGCCGAAGCTGCGCTCGATGAGGAAATCGCCAAGCTGCTGCGCGATGGCCCGACCGAGGATGAACTGCGCCGCGCTGCGACCAGCGCCGTTTCGTCGCAAATCTATGGGCTGGAACAGGTCGGCGGGTTTGCTGGAAAGGGCGCGCAACTGGCCGAAGGAGAACTCTATTCGGGTAATCCGCTGCAAGTGAAGGATGACCTCGCCCGGATCGCCGCGCTGACCCCGGCCGATGTGCAAGGCGCGCTGCAGCGCTGGCTGGGCCGGCCGGTCTATGCTCTGGCGATCACCCCGGGAAAGCGCACCGAAAAGGGCGAAGTGTTGGGCGGCTGGGGCGATGAGGCCACGTCGGCTGCGCCCAAGCCCGATGCCAGAAAGGCCGCACCCAAGCTGGTCACTGGCCCAAAGCGCGAGATCCCGCAAGTTGCTCCGGTGGGCGATCTGGCGTTCCCTCAGGTGGAGCGCGCGACCCTGTCCAACGGCGTGCCGGTGGTGCTGGCGCGGCGCGGCGGGGTGCCGACGGTGCTGGTCCAGCTGACCTTCGATGCGGGGTTCGCTGCCGATGCGCAGGACGCGCCGGGCACGCAGTCGTTGCTGCTCGGCGTGCTCGAAGAAGGCACGGAAAGCCGCAGCGCGACCCAGATTGCCGAAGATCAGGAGCGCTTGGGCGCGCGGATCGGAACTGGCGCGGGACTCGATTCGTCCAGCGTTTCGTTGACCGCGCTTTCGCCCAATCTGGCCCCGTCGCTCGATCTGCTGGCCGATGTGGTCCGCCGCCCGGCCTTTCGCGATGACGACGTAACCCGCGCCCGCGATCAACAGCTCGCCGGAATTGCTCAGGCCAATGCCAGCCCGAGCGCGCTGGCCAGCCGCTCGATGAACCCGATCCTGTTCGGACCGGCCCACCCCTATGGCCAGCTGGGCGATGGGCTGGGCGATGTCACCTCGGTCACCGCGCTGACCCCGGCGTCGTTACGCGCCGCCCAGGCCAAATGGCTGCGGCCCGACAACCTGACCATCACTGTGGTCGGTGATGTCAGCATGGCGCAACTGCTCCCGATGCTGGAGCGCTCATTTGGTAACTGGCAGTCACCGGCTGGCCCACGCGGGGTCAAATCGCTGACCGCCGCAGTCCCGGCGCCGCGCCCGCGGATCGTGCTGATCGACCGGCCCGGATCGCCGCAATCGGTGATCGTCGCGGGCCGGGTCCTGCCCTTCACCGGGCGCGATCAGGGGATGGAGCCGCTGGATCTGGCCAACGAAGTGCTGGGCAATAGTTTCCTCAGCCGCCTCAACCTTGATCTGCGCGAGGACAAGGGCTGGTCTTATGGTGTACGTTCGGTCGTGCGCAGCCCCAAGGGGCCGCGCAGTCTGGTGATTGTCGCCCCGGTGCAGAGCGACAAGACCGGCGCCTCGATCACCGCGATCCGCGGCCAGATGGCCGATCTCCCGACCAAGCGTCCGGTTAGTCCCGAAGAGTACAACCGCACCACCGATGGCAACATCCGCGGGCTGCCCAACAAGTATGAAACCAACGGGCAGGTTCTGGGCGCGCTGGTTTCTAACCAGCAGCTGGGCCGACCTGATGATTATCAGGCAACCTTGCCGACCCGCTATCGCGCGATTGACCCCAAGGCGATGGACGCCGCGGCGAGGCAGCACTTGCAAAGCGATGGACTGGTCTATGTCGTCGTCGGCGATCGCAAGTTGGTCGAACCACAGCTCAAGGGCCTCGGCTTGCCGATCGAGGTGGTAACCCCAGTTGACACTGCGCCCGCAAAAAGCGAGTGATCGCACTACTTACCCCCCTGTAAGTTTGAAATTCCGAGAGGAGAGAACCGATGTCAGTAGCAGGCACCTATGAATGCGTGACCAAGACCCCGATGGGCGACCAGAAGAGCGATGTGACGATCAACGTCGATGGTGACAGCTTCACCGGATCGAACGTCGGCGCGATGGGATCGATGGAACTGGAAAACGGCAAGGTCGATGGCAACAAGCTGACCTGGTCGATGAAAATGACCGTCCCGATGCCGATGACGCTGGAAGGCGAAGCGACTGTCGATGGCGATGTGCTGACCGGTTCGGTCAAGGCCGGCGCCTTTGGCACTTTCCCGATGAACGGCACCCGCAAGGGCTAAGTTTTTGGCCGCAAGGCTGGAATTGAAAAGGGCGCTGGGGGAAACCCCGGCGCCCTTTTTCTTGGTCAGGTCCGCTGCAGACCCGCTATTTCCTGGTTTCCGGCGGCAGCGGGATCGAGAAATCAAAGATCTTCGCGGCCATCGCCCCCATGCCGG
>VFKS01000013.1 GCA_009885425.1 Novosphingobium sp. | reverse complement strand
TTCGCGTTGATCAGGCCGGTGAATATGGCGCGACCCGGATCTATGCCGGGCAGCTCGCGGTGCTGGGCGACCGGGCCGAGATCGCCAGCGAAATTCGCCACATGGCGGAGCAAGAGGCGGTGCATCGGGCCAAGTTCGATGCCCTGATTGTCGAGCGCGGGGTGCGCCCGACGGTGCTGCAGCCGTTCTGGGATGTTGCCGGATTTGCGCTGGGCGCGGCAACTGCGCTGATCGGGCCGAAGGCGGCGATGGCCTGCACGGCGGCGGTCGAAACCGAGATTGACCGGCACTATACCGCGCAGCTTGATGAGCTCGGCGATAGCGATCCTGAACTCTCGGCGATGATCCGCGATTTCCGCGAAGACGAACGCGCCCACCGCGAAACCGCGCTGGCGGCGGGGGCCGAGCAGGCTCCGGCCTATCCGCTGCTCTCGGGCGCGATCCGGCTGGGTTGCCGGGTTGCGATCCGGTTGGCGGAACGGATTTGATTCCCAGTTGTTTGACCGGCAACAAGGCGCCGCGCGCTTAAGCTGTTATTCAGCGCCGATGGCCCCTATATTGGGGCACTGACTGCTCAGGAGTTTCCCATGCGCCCGCTGATCGCCGTTTTCCCGCTTGCTTTGGGCCTTGCCCTCGCCGCTCCGGCCATGGCGCAGGATGCTGCGCCCGAGCCGAAGATGAACATGGTGATCATCTATGGCAGCGACGCCTGCCCCGAATCGAGCGATGACACGATCACTGTCTGCGCGCGCAAGGGCGAAGGGGAGCGCTATCGCATTCCAGAACCGCTGCGGACCAGCACGAGCCCGCAGAACGAAGCTTGGAACAACCGGGTGATCGCTTATGAAACGGTTGGCGCGGCGGGAACCGCCAGTTGCTCCCCGACCGGCGCGGGCGGCTGGACCGGCTGCACCGGCAAGCTGCTGGCCCAGGCCCGCGGCGAAAAGCAGACCGATCCGAATATCAAGTTCGGCCAGTTGATCGCCGATGAGCGGGCCAAGCGGCTTTCGACCATCGATGAGGATGCGACCGAAACCCAGTCGCGGGTCGAAGAGGTCGAAAAGCAGATGGAAGCCCGCCGCAAGGCTGAGGAAGAGGCTGCGGCAAAAGTCCAGTCCGAACCACCAGCACTGCCCGAGCCAAAGTAGCCTTTGGCCTAAGCCAGCCCGATATCCGGCGCGTCTTCCTGCTTCATCCCGACCAAGTGATAGCCCGCATCGACGTGGTGCGTTTCGCCAGTGACCCCTGATGACAGGTCGGACAGCAGATACAGCGCCGAGCCGCCGACATCCTCAATCGTAACATTGCGGCGCAGCGGCGAATTCAATTCGTTCCACTTCAGGATGTACCGGAAATCGCCGATCCCGCTGGCTGCCAAGGTCCGAATCGGCCCGGCCGAGATCGCGTTGACCCGGATGTTCTGCGGGCCCAGATCATTGGCCAAATACATCACGCTGGTTTCCAGCGCCGCCTTGGCCACGCCCATGACGTTGTAATGCGGCACAACCTTCTCAGCGCCATAGTAGCTCAGCGTCAGGATCGATCCGCCGTTCGGCATCATATCCTTGGCCCGCCTGGTCACCGCGACAAACGAATAGGCCGAAATGTTCATAGTCATCAAGAAGTTATCCAGGCTGGTATCATAATACCGCCCGCGCAACTCGTTCTTGTCAGAGAAACCAATTGCATGGACCACAAAGTCAATCGTCGGCCAGCGCGCGGCCAGCGCGGCAAAGGCATTGTCGAGGTTGTCCATGTCAGACACATCGCAATCGATCAGCAGATCACAGCCCAGGCTTTCGGCCAGCGGGCGGACCCGCTTTTCCATTACTTCGCCCTGATAGGAAAAAGCCAGCTCAGCGCCTGCCTCATGCAGCTTTTGCGCGATCCCCCAGGCCAGCGATTTGTCGTTGGCAAGCCCCATGATCAGCCCGCGTTTGCCCTTCATCAGTCCAGTCATGCGTTGTTTCCTGTTGCCTCTTCTTTGTGACCTTCCGCCGCCGGTTCAGCCGCTCGACGCCGTCCCAGCAGGTCCTGCTCTTCCGGGCTTTCCGCCAGCGCCGCATTGAGTTCGGCACCCACCACTAACCCTAAGCCGACCAGCCAGAAAAAGAAAAGCGAGATCATCACCCCGGCCAGACTGCCATAGGTCAGATCATAGGTGAAAAAGCGGTGGAGCACGGCAGGGAGGGCTGCGCTGACCGCAGCCCACCACGCCGTCACCAGCAACGCGCCCGGCCACTTGGGATAGCGCCGCGCCCGGTAAGAGCTCGGGGTCAGGGTCAGGAACAACAGGTAGATCGCGGCATAGATCACCAGCGCCGGGACCAGCCGGGAGGTGCCTAGCGTCACGATCCAGTCGCCCGCGCGCGGGAACCAGATCTGGATCACCTCTTGCGCGGCGCCAATCGCAACCTGTGCCAGCAGCGCGAACAGCAAGGCGATCACAGCCGCCATGATCACCCCGGTCGAAATCAGCCGGTAACGCCAGTAGGCCAACGTTTCGCGCGTACCATAGGCCCGGCGCAGGATATCGCGGATCGTCTCGATCAGGCTGCCGACCGTCCACAGCCCGATCAGCCCGCCGATCCACAGCAGCCAGCCGCTGCGCGCCACAATCACGTCGATCGCAACCGGCTCGAGCGCGGTAGCGACAATCGGCGGCAGGGCTTTGAGGAACGTGTGAACCGAAGCCTCGCGCTGCGCCTGTTCGCCCAGCAGGCTGAACCCTGCGCCAACTGTGATGAAGAACGGGAACAGCGCCAGGATCGCCATATAGGCGAGATTTCCGGCATGGATGAAGCCATCGTGATAGGCCCCGGTCCAGACCCGCGCGATTACCCGGAACGGGCGTGAGCTCCAGAATCGCCCCCCGGGGCCAACGTGCTCGTCATAGGTGTCTTTGAGCCGCTTTGCCCGCTTGCGCCGGGCTTCGGGCGACAAATTCGGCATCGACAGCGGCGGTAGCTGAGCGTCGTCGAGATCACGTTCCTCCACGCTGACCGGCCCTAAACGCCCAGCCGCGCGCGCAGGTTGCGCGGATCGCGCCAACCGTCGAGCCGCTGGATCAGATCTGCGTCACCCTCAGGCAACTGGACTTCGAGCGTGACCAGCTGGTCGCCGCGGCTGCCATCCTTGCGGGTAAAGCCCTTGCCGCCCAGCCGCAGCGTCTTGCCCGAGCTTGATCCCGGCGCAACGGTCAGCATCACCGCGCCTTCGGGGGTTGGCACTTTGACTTTGGCGCCGTGGACCGCTTCGTCCAGACTGATCGGGAGATCGAGCCGCAAATTGTCACCTTCGCGGCGGAAATAGGCGTGCGGCTGGAGGTGGATCACCACGATCGCATCGCCATTGCCGCCTGGCCCCGGCTCGCCCTTGCCCGCCAGCCGCATCTGGGTGCCATCCTCGACCCCGGCGGGTAGTTTCAGGTCGATCGTCTTGCCATCTGACAGGGTAATACGCTGGGTTGCGAGCATTGCCGCGTCACTCAGCGGAACACCCAGCTTGTATTGGACATTGGCGCCCTTGGGAGCCGGGCCGCGCCGCGTGCCGCCGCCGCCCATCCCGCCGCGTCCGCCGAACAGGCCATCGAAAATGTCGCCAAGATCGATGCCTTCACCCATGCCTTCGAACCCGTCGGCGCGAAATCCGCGCTGATCACGGCCCATTCCCCCGCCAAAGCCGCCACCTGCGCCGCCGCCGCCAAAGCCGAACCCGGCGGGATTACCGTCGATATCGATCTCGCCCCGATCAAACCTGGCGCGCTTGTCCTTGTCGGACAGCAAGTCATAGGCCCGGGTCACTTCGGAAAAGCGCTCGGTCGCCTTGGGATTGTCGGCGTTGCGATCCGGGTGCAGCTCTTTCGCCAACTTGCGATAAGCGGACTTGATGTCTTTCTCGCTCGCGCCGCGCGGCACTCCGAGGATCGAATAGGGGTCTGCCATTGCGCCTAGCTAGGTGCGATCAGCCGTTACGGCAAGGCATTCGCCGCCTATTGCGAGACGCTCGCGCTTTCATCGCCGGACCAGCGCGGCTATGCGGGAGCCACCATGGATGAAACCCAGACCGCCAACGCGATCCCCGATCACGCCCCGTTCGTATTGTTCGACGAATGGTTCGCCGACGCGCGCAACAGCGAGCCCAACGATCCCGAAGCGGTCGCTCTGGCCACGGCCACGCCCGATGCCGCGCCCAGCATGCGGATGGTGCTGATGAAGGATCACGGGGCCGAGCTGCTGGGCCCCCATGGCGGGTTCGTATTCTATACCAACAGCCGCAGCCGAAAGGGCGGGGAACTGCTCTCCAATGGGCAGGCCGCGATGTTGTTCCACTGGAAATCGCTGCGCCGCCAAATCCGGATCGAGGGAACCATAGCGCCGGTGCCGGACGAAATGGCCGATGCCTATTTCGCCAGCCGGAGCCGCGATTCACAGCTGGGCGCGCACGCTTCGGACCAGTCGGCGCCGCTGGCTTCGCGCGGGGAATTCCTCGCCCAGATCGCCAAGACGACCGCGCGGCATCTGGTCGGACAAGTGCCGCGCCCGCCGCACTGGACCGGGTTCTGCCTGACCCCGACGGCGTTCGAATTCTGGCTCGATCGGCCGTTTCGCTTGCACGAACGGCGCCAGTTCAATCGGCTGCCGGGTGGCGGCTGGGCCAGCACGTTGCTCTATCCATGAGCACCAGCGCGTCCCTTAACCGCAGCGCGGCCTTGGCCAGCATCTCGGTCGCCCTGCTGCTGGTCGGGCTAAAGGTCTGGGCGGTGCTTTCGACCGGCTCGACCGCGATGCTCGGCAGTCTGGCCGATACTGTGCTCGATCTGGTGGCGAGTGTTGCGACGCTCGCCGGGGTCTGGGTTGCAGCCCAGCCTGCTGACGAAACGCACCGCTTCGGCCATGGCAAAGCCGAGGCGCTGGCGGCGATGTTTCAGGTTGTGCTGATCTCGATCTCGGCGTTGACCCTAGCGTTCCGGGCGATCGACCAGTGGATCGTCGGAACCAGGCCGCAGGGCGCCGAAGGCGGCATTGCGGTCTCAGTGATCGCGATGATCGCCACGGTGGCGCTGCTGGCCTGGCAGCGCCGGGTGATCCGCCAGACGAACAGCCTCGCGATCAGCACCGATCACGTCCATTACCAGTCCGATCTGTTCCTCAACCTGGCGGTGATCGCGGCGCTGGCGCTCGATCAATATGCCGGGATTGCCGGAGCCGATCCGTTCTTTGGCTTCGCGATTGCGCTGTGGCTCGGTTGGGGCGCCTGGGGCGCCTCACAGCAGGCGATCGAGCAGCTGATGGACAAGGAATGGCCCGATGATCGCCGCGCCGCGTTTCTCGATGCAGTCGCGCGCCATCCAGAAATCAAGGGCCTGCACGATCTGCGCACCCGCACATCAGGCGACCGTGATTTCGTGCAGTTCCACCTCGCGGTCGATCCGGACATGACCGTGCGGCAAGCCCATGTGGTGATGGACGAGGTTGAAGCGATCATCCACAGTGAGTTTCCGGGGCTGGAAATCCTGATCCACCCGGACCCCGAAGGCCATGTCGACGAGAGCGATCTGTCGTCCGAGGACTTACTGGCGAATCGCTAGATATTGCGGCCTTCACCAGCAAGAAACGCGGCATAGGCCTTTGCTATCCCGTCGCGCAGTGAGACCTTGGGGTTCCAGCCCATCGCTTTGAGGCGACCCGAATCCATCAGTTTGCGGGGAGTGCCATCGGGTTTGCTGGGATCCATCACGATTTCCCCGTCATGGCCTAGGACCTCCATCACCAGCCGGGTTAGCTCGAGGATCGAGATTTCTTCACCCGAACCGACATTGATGTGCAGGCTGTCTGAATAGTGCTGGATCAGGTGCAGGCAGGCATCGGCGAGATCATCAACGTAAAGGA
>VFKS01000435.1 GCA_009885425.1 Novosphingobium sp. | reverse complement strand
ATGTCGGTCAGCACGGCGCGCTTGTCATAGCTTTTGGCGATCGAAATCACCTCCAGCCCGCCTTGCGGGATCGGCTGCATGGCATCGGTGTTCGGCGCGACAAGGTGCTGGACTTCGCTCATAGGTCCCCGATCTAAGCGGCCAGATCAGCCACCGCAAGCGTTGAGGTGCGATTTGGCAGGTTTGTTGCATGCCTTGGGCAAAAGTTCCTCCTGCGGCGTTCTTGCAGACAATGTTTAACGAGGCTTGATCGAAAGGCACTTCGGTGTTCTACTCAGCCGCAAGACCATAAAAGTAGGGGATAGGGCATGGCCAAGGTGTGGGAAAACGCCGCCAGACTGCGCGGTGCAGCTACAAAGCCGCTCGATTGGCGCAAGCGGATGAGCGACAATATCGCTTATGCCCTGCTGGTTTACACCGTCCTGCAGATCTTCGTCACCATTGGCTCGCTGGAAAACCGGGGTGGATCGATGCTGCCCTATTTTGCTCTGGTGATTCTGGTTGCCGCGATCATCCCGGCCTGCCGCCGGTTTGAAACTCGCTGGAACCGGCTGAGCGATGAACAGGCCGCCGATCCGCAATTCAAGCGCTATTACCGCCGCGATCAGTTTTGGCTGTGGGCCTTGGCGATTGTCCTGCCATTGATCGTCTCTGGCCTGTTTATCGGCATGGCCAAGCTCGTCGCCTGATTGCTTTCCGACGACAAGTCCCTAGATCGGCGGCTCCCTAGCTGGAGACTTGCCGCCGATGCTTAGCCCCACCCAAGCCCAGGACCGCGCTGCTGCGCTGATCGATATGGCGCGCGCCGCCGGGGCTGATGCCGCCGATGCGGTCTATTCGGGCTCATCCTCTGAAAGCGTCGGAGTCCGGCTGGGCAATCTGGAAGATGTCGAACGGTCTGAAAGCGAGAGCCTCGACCTTCGGGTCTTCGTCGGTCAGCGCTCGGCCTCGATCGGCTCGAGTGATCTGTCCGATGCCGCGCTGAAGGAGCTGGCGGCGCGGGCAGTCGACATGGCCCGCGCTGCGCCCGAAGATCAGTTTGCTGGATTTGCCGCCGCAGACCTGCTTTGCAAGGGCCCGTTCCCCGATCTGGATGTGGCCGATCCGGGTGAGCTATCGCCCACCCAGCTGCGCGCCCGCGCGCTGGAGGTTGAAGATGCGGCGCGCGCCGTACCCGGCGTGACTAATTCCGAAGGCGGCCATGCCAGCCTCACCAATCGCAATTTCGCGCTGGTAACCAGCCATGGCTTTGCCGGATCGTTCGGCGGGACCATGCACGGGATCAGCGCCACCGCGATCGCCGGCGAGGGCGGCGGGATGCAACGCGACTATGCCTGGCGGATGGCGCACCATCTGGAAGACCTGCCGCCGCTGGACCAGATCGGCCATCAGGCCGGGACCCGCGCCGTGCAGCGGCTGGAGCCAAGCCGGGTCAAAAGCGGGCAGATGCCGGTGGTGTTCGATCCTCGGGTCGGCGGATCGCTGATCTCGCACCTGATCGGGGCAATTTCGGGTAATGCGATTGCCCGGCGGGCGAGCTTTTTGCTCGATCATGCTGATGAACAAATCTTTGCCCCCGGAATCACCATCCACGATGATCCGCTGCGCCGGCGCGGGCTGTCCTCTCGCCCGTTCGATGGTGAAGGGCTGGCTACCGGTCCGCGCGCGCTGGTTGAAAACGGCCGGTTGACCGGCTGGCTGATGGACAGCGCCGCCGCGCGGCAGCTTGGCGCCGCCGCCCCGACCGGTCATGCCGTGCGCGGCGCTGGTGGGTCGCCGGGCGTTGGCGCCAGCAATGTCCACCTCGAAGCCGGTACGCTCAGCGTGGCCGAACTGATCGCCGACATCGAAGATGGCGTGTTTGTGACTGAACTGATCGGCCACGGCGTCAACGGCGTAACCGGCGATTACAGTCGCGGCGCATCGGGCCTGCGGATCGTCAAGGGTGAAATTGCCGGGCCGGTGGCGGAGTTGACCGTCGCGGGGAGCCTGCTTGAGATGTACCGCGCGCTAACCCCGGCGAACGATCTGGAATGGCACCGCACAGTCAACGTGCCGACGATCCGGATCGACGGGATGACGGTGGCGGGGGATTGATCCTTAGTCGTCCCGGGTCAAGCCTGGGACGACGACCTCACTTCGCCGCGTTATGCCGCGCGATGCATTCCAGCACGATCCGTTTGGCATCCTCAGCATCGCCCCACTTGCCGATCCGGACCCATTTTTCGGGCTCCAGGTCTTTGTAATGGGTAAAGAAGTGCTCGATCTGCGCCAGCACGATCGAGGGCAGATCCTTTTGCTCGCCGATGTCCGAATAGTACGGAAAGGTTGAATCGACCGGCACACAGATCAGCTTTTCATCGCCGCCGTGCTCGTCTTCCAGATTGAGCACGCCGATTGGCCGGGCGCGGACGACGCAACCGGGGATAAACGGCGAGCGCGAGATGACCAGCGCATCCAGCGGATCTCCATCGTCTGACAGGGTGTGCGGGATGAAGCCATAGTTGGCCGGATAGCGCATCGGTGTGTGCAGGATCCGATCTACGAACAGCGCGCCCGATTCCTTGTCGAACTCGTACTTCACCGGCTCACCGCCAACCGGCACTTCGATGATGACGTTGAGGCTTTCGGGTGGGTTGTCGCCCACTGGGATCTTTTCGATGCGCATAATGGCCGCGCTTTAGACCGGTCGATGCTGCACTGCAACACCGACCGTGGTCGAACCGGGACGAAATCGAGCTGGGCCGTCGGTCTTATTTGCCCTTGGACTTCGCCACTGCTCGCTTTGGCAGCAGCAACAAGTCCAGCCCGGTCGGGGCTTTGCCCGGCGCGGCGCGTTCCAACCATGGCCAGCGCAGGCCGCCTTTGTAATCGACGCTGACAGTCTGGAACCGGCTGCCGCGCTGGATCAGCAGGTCGAGCGGTGCGCCGCCTTTGGCTGCGGTAATCGCCGCTT
>VFKS01000303.1 GCA_009885425.1 Novosphingobium sp. | reverse complement strand
CGATCGTCGCCTATCACGAGCCGGTCAGCCGGGCCGAGATCGAGTCGATCCGCGGGGTCCAGACCGCCAAGGGGACGCTCGATGTGCTGATGGAGGCAGGCTGGGTGCGGATCGTCGGTCGCCGCGAAGTGCCGGGCCGCCCGGTGATTTATGCCACTACCCCCGATTTCCTGACCCATTTCGGGATGGACAGCCGCCGCGACCTGCCCGGGATCGATGAGTTGCGCGCCGCCGGGCTGCTCGATCCGGTTGAGGATGCACTGGCCGCCGCGATGGAAGTGCCGGAAGTGGCCGAAGCGTCGCAGGCCGATGAAGCAAACGAAGAGCCCGCCGACTGACTCGCATCTTGGCGGCAGATGGCCTACATTAGCAAATGAGGGGCGTTGACCCCGGCGACCGGCCCCGCGCCGCCGCCTGATTCAGGAGTGAAGACAATGGGTTTCGGTGGTTATGGGCATTGGCTGATCGTGCTGCTGATTGTGGTCGTGCTGTTCGGCAAAGGCCGGATTTCGGAAATGATGGGCGATTTTGGCAAAGGCATCAAAAGCTTCAAGCAAGGCCTGAATGAGAGCGAAGAGGTCAAGCCGCAGGCCCCCGCCAGCCAGATCCCGCCGCCCCCAGCCGCAAATTCGGCGACGCTCAACGGTGAGACGGTGATCGACGCAGCGGACCCGAAGCAGCCATAACGCGCACGGCAACGCAGGAATTTTGAATGTTCGATATCGGCGCGTCCGAATTGCTGCTGATCGTGGTGATTGCGATCGTGGCGATCGGGCCCAAGGATCTGCCGCTGGCGCTGCGCACTGCGGGCAAGTGGATGGGCAAGATCCGCCGCGTTTCCGGGCATTTCCGCGCGGGCGTCGAAACCATGATCCGCGAGGCGGAGATGGAGGAGATGGAAAAGAAATGGCGCGAGCAGAACGAGGCGATCATGGCGGATCATCCGCCCGCTGCTTCGGCTGAAGCCGCGCTGATTGGGCAGGATCCCGGCACTGCCGTGACGGAGCCTGAAGCTGCTATAGAACCCGAGACCAAACCAAAGTCCAAGCGTGTTCGCAAACCAAAGGCGGCTGCGTAATGGCCTTTTCGGTTGGCGACATTGATGAAACGCAGGCCCCGCTGCTCGATCACCTGATCGAACTGCGCACGCGCTTGTTGCGCTGCGTGTTTGCGCTGGCGATCGGGTTTGCGGTCAGCATCTATTTTGCCGATGAGATTTTCGGATTTCTGGTCCAGCCGCTGACCGCCGCCTTCCCGGCCGGTGAAGGCAAGCTGATCTATACCAAGCTCTACGAAGCCTTCTTCGTCGAGCTGAAGGTGGCGCTGTTCGCGGCCTTCTTCCTGGCCTTTCCGGTGATTGCCAACCAGCTGTGGGCGTTCGTCGCGCCGGGGCTATACGCCAAGGAAAAAAAGGCGTTTCTGCCGTTTCTGCTGGCCACCCCGGTACTGTTCATCGCGGGCGCGGCGCTGGCCTATTACGTGGTGATGCCAACTGCGTTCAGGTTTTTCCTGACCTTTGAAGGCAATAAGGGCGGCCTGACGCTTGAGGCGCTGCCGGGCACCGGGGATTACCTCAGCCTGGTGATGCAGTTCATTCTCGCCTTCGGGATCAGCTTTCTGCTGCCGGTGCTGTTGCTGCTGCTCAACCGCGCCGGGATCGTCAGCCGCGCGCAATTGATCGCTGCGCGACGCTATGTGATCGTTGGCATGGCAATCTTCGCCGCGATTGTGACACCGCCCGATGTCGTCTCGCAGTTGATGCTGCTGATCCCGTTGATGCTGCTGTTCGAAGGCGCGCTGGTGGTGATGTGGTTCATTGATCGCAATGTGGCGGAAGCCGGGGCTGAAGAGGTTACGGACGAAATCCCGGCCTGAACCTTACTTCGCTTCCCACACTTTCCTGCCACCGACCCACACTTCGATCACTTTGGTCCCGGCCAGCTCCGCTGGCGTGGCCAGAAACGGATCGCGGTCAACGAACAGGAAGTCGGCGCGTTCACCCACCACCAGCCGGCCAAACCGACCCTCGGCAAACCCGGCATAGGCACCATTCGAGGTATAGGCCGCAAAGGCTTCTTCGCGGCTGACGCGCTCTTGCGGCTGCCATCCGCCCAGCGGTCGGCCGTCTGGTCCGACCCGGCTGATCGCCGCCGCCCAGCCGGCCCAAGGATCGGACACTTCGACCGGAACGTCCGAGCCAAAGGCCAGCTTCGCGCCGCTGGCTTGAACCGTTTTCCAGGCATAGGCCCCGGCCAGCCGCGTTGGGCCCAGCCGCTTTTCGGCCATTTCTCGGTCGCTGGTCTGGTGGACCGGCTGCATCGAGGCAATGATCCCATGCTTGCCGAACCGGGCGATATCAGCGGGTTCAATCACCTGGGCGTGCTCGATCCGCCAGCGCCGATCGCCCGTGTAGGTCAGGCTGAGGTCCTCGATTGCATAAAGCACCGCCGCATTGCCTTCATCCCCAATCGCGTGGACCGCGACCTGAAACTTGTCGAGCGCGGCGCGGCTCATCAGGTTCTTGAGCTGGGTGTCGTTGGTTATCCGCAGGCCCTTTGTGCCCGGCGCGTCGGCGTAGGGAGCCTTCAGGCTGGCTCCGCGCGAACCGAGCGCGCCATCGACGTAGAGTTTGACCCCATTGAGCCGCAGCTTGTCATCATAGAGCCACGGCGTCGGTCCCGGCCCGCCGATCAGCGCCATCTGATCGGTGCCGCCAGCATAGGACATTATTCGCACGTTGAGTCGTCCACTGTCCCCGGCGCGGCGAAAGGTCTGCCAATCCTCGATCGTGGTGCCCATATCGGCAATCGCGGTGACCCCGCGGCTGAGCAGGATCTCTTGCGCCTTGGCCAGCGCCAGATCGCGGTCTTCGGGGCGCGGCGGGGGTACTTTGGCGTCGACCAGTTCCATCGCGTTGTCGATCAACACGCCAGCAGGCTTGCCGCCGGGGGCCACGCGTTCGATCTTGCCGCCCGACGGATCCTTGGTTGCCGCGGTCACGCCCGATAGTGCCAACGCCTTGGAGTTGGCCCAACCAGCGTGGCCATCGACCCGGCCCAGCCAGACCGGCCGATCCGGCACCACCGCATCGAGTTCAGCGGCGGTGGGAAAGCGCTTTTCGGGCCACAGTTCCTGATTCCAGCCGCGCCCGATGATCCACGGGCGCTCGGGGTGCGCCTTGGCATAGGCGCCAACCATCGCCAGCGCTTCGGGCAGCGATTTCGCCGCTGTCATATCCAGTGTCAGCGCGGAAAAGCCCAGGCTCATCACGTGGCCGTGGCTGTCGATCATTCCGGGCAGCATGACGCGGCCCTTGCCGTCGACCTTGTAATCGGGCCGCGCCGGACGCTTGTCGCCGCGCCGCAGCACTTGCTTGATCCTGCCATCATCGCCGATCACCAGCCCGGTAAACCGGTCCATCCCACCGGTTGCGTCGACGGTTACCCCATCGACATTATCGACCAGCGTGTCGGCCAGGGCCGGGGCCGCGAAGGTGAGGGCAAGCGCCGAGCTAGCGGCCAATATCGAAAATTTCATGCTTTTCCCCTCCGTGGTAGCCGGCGGACAAGGGCAGAGGTATCTTGCCGTCCGCCGCCCAGTGCCTGAACCTCGGCATAGAATTGATCGATCAGCGCCGTGACCGGCAGCGAGACGCTGAGCGAGCGGCCCTCTTCGAGCGTCAGCCCCAGATCCTTGCGCATCCAATCGACGGCAAAGCCGAAATCAAATTCGTCTTTGGCCATGGTGTGCCAGCGGTTGTCCATCTGCCAGCTTTGCGAGGCGCCGCCGGAGATAGCCTCATAGACCTTGTCGAGATCAAGGTGGGCCGCTTCGGCAAAGCGCAGCGCTTCGGACAGGCTGGCCAGTATGCCGGAAAAGGCGATCTGGTTGACCATCTTGGTGGTCTGTCCGGCCCCGGCCTTGCCGACGTGGACGATCCGCTTGGTATAGGCTTCCATCACCGGGCTTGCGGCGGCAATGGCTTCGGCGCGGCCGCCGCACATAACGGTTAGCTTGCCGGTTTCAGCCCCGGCTTGCCCGCCGGTGACGGGAGCATCGACGCAGTGAACCTCAAGGTCGCGCGCTTCGACCGCGATCTGGCGGGCAATTCGCGCCGATACGGTGGTGTGATCGATAAAAGTCGCCCCATGGCGGATGCCTGCGAAAACCCCGGTCGGGCCGAGCACGACATCGGCCAGATCATCGTCATTGCCCACGCAGGTCAGCACCACGTCCGCACCCTCGGCCGCTTCGGCCGGGCTGGCGGCAACCCGCGACGCAAGTCCGGGATTCGCCTCCTGCCAACGCGCGGCGCGTTCCGGGCTGCGGTTGTAGATGGTCAGGTGGTGTCCGGCCGCGCCGATATGCCGCGCGATCGCGCCGCCCATCACGCCCAGACCCAGGAAAGATACGTT
>VFKS01000190.1 GCA_009885425.1 Novosphingobium sp. | reverse complement strand
GGCCGAGATCGCCGCCGATCTTGAGCTGCGCGATGCCCGCGACCGGACCCGCACCGAAGCGCCGCTGGTGGCAGCGAGCGATGCGGTGCTGCTCGATACCAGCGACCTTGGCCGCGAGGCAGCCATCGCAGCAGCGATCCGGATTGCCGAAGAGGCGCCCAAAGCCCGCTAAAACCGGATATAGAACGTTGCCCCGCCATCGCTGACAACATTGATTGTTCCGCCCACGCTTTGCGTCAGCGCCTGTATCAGGTTCATTCCCAGGCTCTTTTCCCCGGTGGTTTCAATGCTGAAGTCCGCCCCCAAACCAACCCCTTGATCGCTGACCGTCAGCAGCCGCGCGGCGCCGTCATGGTGCAGCAGCACCTGCACCACACCGCCACTGGCGCCGTAGGCATGCTTGGCGGCGTTGGTCACCAGCTCGGTCAACAGCAGAGCAAACGAAACCGCGCAGTCGGGCGGAACTTCGATGGCTTCGACGGTGCATTGAATCTCAATCTGCTCAAGCTGCCCCGCCAGTGTGTGGCAAACATCGGTCAGCAGCGCGCCCAGATCAATCGTATCGCCTCCCGCCTCGCGCCACAGCCGGTCATGCGTCCGCGCAACCGCAATGACCCGATCTGATGCATCGCCCAGCGCCTCAGCCTCGGTGCTGGTTTCGCTGAACCGGGCTTTCATCCTGAGCATACTGGACAGGACTGCCAGGCTGTTCTTGACCCTGTGGCTGGCTTCCTGAACCAGCAACTTCTGGTAATCGAGTGCTGCCGAGAGCCGGTCTTCTGCCACCTGCCGGTCAAGCGCAACGCCGATGAAATTCGCCAGCCCCTGCAAGAACGCAAGGTCAGCGGCTTCAAACTCTCCGGCCGAGGAACTATCCACTTCCAGCACCCCCCAGCTGCCAGCGCCATAGGTGATCAAAACGTTGATCGCACGTTTGACGCCGTGTTCAATCATCAAGGCGGGGGTGCGAAATTGCTCTTCGGCTTCAAGATGGTTTGAGATCACCGGCGATCCGGTGTGGAACGCGTATCCAGCAGGGGATTCCAGATCGGCCCCGAACGAAACTTTGCCAACAACCCCACCGCGCCAGCCGACCCCGGCGCGGATCAGCAGGTCCTTTTCAGCTTTGCGGTATTCAAGAATTTTCGAAAGACTGGCCCGCATCCCCGACGCGGCCGCTTGCGCCGCGCTTTCCAACAGATCGGCAACGCTGCCTGACTTCAAGGCTTCCATGCCGAAGTTGGAGAGGACGGCTTGCTGTTCGAGCCGATAGCCCAGCATTGATCCGGTACCGACCGCATCGATTGCCTGGGCGAACGACGCTTGTTCGGCTGCACGAGTGTCAGACTTTTCCACTAATTCGGCGCCGTTCGTTTCAAGCTCGATCTTTTTACGAGGCATAAATCGCGTTCCTTTGCGGGGCGAATACTGGAATGATTTCCTGTCCCGCCGCTGCTAAACGTTCAAACCGGCGTGATGGCCGCATCCCGGGACAATTAGCGCTCATTGATCGCTGAATATGAATGAATTCGCAACAGCAGCGCACAGCCCGCGGCATCCCAATTTTCTTGCGTTTGCGCAGCACTTTGCCTAAGGGCGCGACGTCCCACGGCTTTAAGCAAGACGGACCTTCGCCAGTGGCATTCGGTCCGGCGGAGAGCACGGCCCTTTTGGCCCGCTTGGCGCATGGTGCACCGGGCGGAGAAAAGACCAGCGGATCTAACCGCTTGGCCGGTAACATCGATACTTGAGGAAACCTCACCTTATGGCAACTTCTGCCAACCCAACCCGTGATGATTTCGCGGCAATGCTCGACGAATCGCTCGGCGGAAGCGCCGATGGCGGCTTTGAAGGCCGCGTCGTCAAGGGCACAATTACTGCAATCGAAGGCGACAAGGCCGTCATCGACGTTGGCCTGAAGAGCGAAGGCCGCGTGCCGCTGCGCGAATTCGCAATGCCCGGCCAGGCCCACGGGCTTTCGGTTGGCGATGAAGTCGAAGTTTATGTCGACCGCGTTGAAAATGCCGATGGCGAAGCGATGCTCAGCCGCGACCGCGCCCGCCGCGAAGCCGCCTGGGACAAGCTGGAAAGCGAATTTGGCGAAGGCAAGCGCGTTGACGGCGTGATCTTTGGCCGGGTCAAGGGCGGCTTCACCGTCGATCTTGATGGCGCCGTGGCGTTCCTGCCCGGTTCGCAAGTTGATATCCGCCCGGTTCGCGATGTGCAGCCGCTGATGGATATCCCGCAGCCGTTCCAGATCCTGAAAATGGATCGCCGCCGCGGCAACATCGTGGTTTCGCGCCGCGCCGTGCTCGAAGAAACCCGCGCCGAACAGCGCAGCGGCCTCATCTCCGGTCTGGCCGAAGGTCAGATCATCGAAGGTGTGGTCAAGAACATCACCGATTACGGCGCCTTCGTTGATCTGGGCGGCATCGACGGCCTGCTCCACGTCACCGACATGAGCTACAAGCGGGTCAACCACCCGAACGAAGTCATCAACATCGGTGACACCGTCAAGGTTCAGATCGTCCGGATCAATCAGGACACCCAGCGCATCTCGCTCGGCATGAAGCAGCTCGAAAGCGATCCGTGGGAAGGCGTCATGGCCAAGTATCCGGTCGGCGCCAAGCTGCACGGCGTGGTCACCAACATCACCGAATACGGCGCCTTTGTGGAGCTGGAAGCCGGGATCGAAGGTCTGGTCCACGTTTCGGAAATGTCCTGGACCAAGAAGAACGTCCACCCGGGCAAGATCGTC
>VFKS01000364.1 GCA_009885425.1 Novosphingobium sp. | reverse complement strand
GGTGTTCGGCGGCCAAGGCCTATCTCCATCCAGCAAGCAAACGATCAAATCTGCGCGTAATCCAGAAGGCCCTGGCTACGCGTGTGCTGTTTGAGGGCAAGCGCGCCGTCGGTGTGGAGTTTGAGCGCGACGGTCAGCTGCAACAGGTGCGCGCGGCGCGTGAGGTGATCCTGTCGGGTGGATCGATCAATTCGGTCCAGCTGCTCAAACTGTCGGGGATCGGCCCAGCGCAGGAACTCTCGGATCTCGGCATTCCGATGATCGTTGATCGGCCTGGGGTTGGGGGCAACCTGCAGGATCATCTCGAATTCTACCTTCAGATGGCCTGCACCCAGCCGGTATCGCTTTATGGCCAAGCCAATCTGCTGGGCAAGGCCATGGCAGGCGCGCAGTGGCTGTTTCTGCGCAGCGGAATTGGTGCGACCAGTCATTTCGAAAGTTGCGGCTTCATCCGCAGTCGCGCCGCGATCAAGTATCCCGATATCCAGTATCATTTCTTCCCGATGGCGATCAATTACGATGGCAGTGCCTTGGCCACCGAACACGGTTTTCAGGCGCATGTCGGTCCGATGCGCTCCAAAAGCCGCGGTACGGTAACCCTGCGCAGCGCCGACCCGCGCGACAAGCCAAGGATCCAGTTCAACTATATGAGCCACCCCGACGACTGGGCCGAGATGCGCGCTTGTGTCAGGCTGACCCGCGAAATCTTCGCGCAGCCCGCATTCGCGCCATGGCGCGGGCGAGAGATCCAGCCGGGCGCGGACTGCGTTAGCGACGAGGCGATCGATGCTTTCATCGCCGAGCACGTCGAAAGCGCCCTGCATCCTTCCTGCACTTGCAAGATTGGGGACGCCAACGATCCGCTGGCCGTGGTCGACCCTGAACTCAAAGTGATTGGAGTCGAAGGCTTGCGGGTGATTGACAGCTCGGTGATGCCTTCGATCACGACCGGCAATCTCAATGCGCCCACGATCATGATCGGTGAAAAGGGCGCCGACCTTGTCTTGGGCAAGCAGCCACTCCCCCCTTCAAATGCGCCCTATTATGTCGCCCCCG
>VFKS01000392.1 GCA_009885425.1 Novosphingobium sp. | reverse complement strand
GCGGCAAGGCGCAAGGCTTTGACGCGTTCGATGCCAAGGCGATGTGCCTTGAACTGCTGCGCGAGGCCGGAGCGCCGGTCGATAATCTGATGGTGATGGGTGATGCCGGGGCGGTCTATCACCCCGGCCAGTCGGCCACGCTGCGGCTGGGTCCCAAGACCCAACTGGCCAGTTTCGGCATGGTCCATCCTGCGACGCTCAAGGCCTTTGACATCGACGTTCCGGTGGCGGTGGCTGGCATTCACATTGATGCGATCCCGGCTAAGAAGAGCGCGGCCTTTGCGCGCAGCGCCTATGCCCCGCCAGCGCTGCAAGCCGTGACGCGCGATTTCGCCTTCCTGGTCGATGCCGATCTGCCAGCGGGCGATCTGGTCCGGGTAATCAAGGGGGCCGACAAGACCAACATCGTTGCTGTGCGGCTGTTCGATGACTTCCGCGGCCAAGGTGTGCCGGAGGGGCAAAAGAGTCTGGCGGTTGAAGTGACCCTCCAGCCGGGTGAAAAAAGCTACGATGAGGCTGAGCTTAAGGCCGTGGCCGAGCGGATTACCGCAGCGGCGACCAAATTGGGGGCGGTGTTGCGGGGGTAGCAGCGTAAGGGAGGACGATGACCGCGCCAGAGATGCCGTATCCGATCGCCGAAGTTGTCGTCCACACGCGGCTCGAAGACGGCCGCAAGGTCTGCCTGCGCGCAGTCCGACCGTCCGACGAGCGGCAGATGCGCGGCGGGATCGAACTGCTTTCGCGCGAATCGCGATACCTGCGGTTTTTCTCGCGAGCCCCCGCCTTGCCCGACCGGGTCATCACCAAGCTGGTCGCGGTCGATGGTCACCGGCACCTCGCCTGGGGCGCGATCCTCAGCGACGAACCCGAGTTTCCCGCAATCGGCGCGGTTCATGCCGTGCGCGACGATGAAACGAGCGAAAGCGCGGAATTTGCGATCGGCATTCTCGATGCCTATCACGGCCAGGGGTTGGCCCAGATGCTGACCGCAGTGCTTTTGATCCAGTGCCAGGCCGAAGGGATCGTGACGATGGAGGCACAGATCTTAGCCGAGAACCAAGCAGCGGCGCGCCTTTTGCGGTCGCTGGGCGGGGAACGGACCGGCACCGAGCAAGGTGTCTCGGACTATGCCCTCGATACCGCTGCCGCGCTGAAGGCCCTGCAGCATAACGCCGAGCCAGCCGGTCTGATTGAGGTATTCAGCGCGTTCCGCTCATTCCTCTGAGCAACCGAATCACCTCAGTCGGCGCGAGAACTCCAGCACCTTGTCGTACAAGTCCGGCGCCGCTTCGCTACGAACCAGCATCACGGCGTGGGTCAGGCGGACCCGGCGATCGGCACTGTTCTTGGACATCCGGGCGAGCTGATCGGTCACCTCGCGCTGGGTCGCTCCGCGCCCAGTGGCAGCGCGGGCCAGCAATTCGGCCAGTCGCTGTTGCTGCGGATCGCTATCTAGCCGCTTTTGCCGCTCTGCGTTGAACCACCACAGCGCGCCGATAAATCCAGCAATCAGAACGGCATAGAGCGCCATTTCAACCGCATTGCCCCCGGTGGAGCAGTTTGTGATCGGCCAGCACGAGCGCCATCATCGCCTCCACCACTGGGACCCCGCGAATTCCCACGCAGGGATCATGGCGCCCCTTGGTGCGGATTTCGGTCGCGGCTCCATCTCTGTCGATCGTCTCGACCGGGGTCAGGATCGAGCTGGTCGGCTTGAACGCGACCCGAACCTTGACCGGCTGCCCGGTGCTGATCCCGCCCGCGATCCCGCCGGCGTGGTTATCGAGAAATTCGGGCCCGCCTTCGCCCGGACGCATCCGGTCCGCGTTCTCTTCGCCCGAAAGCCGCGCCGCAGCGAAGCCGTCGCCGATCTCGACCCCTTTGACCGCGTTGATTCCCATGCAGGCTGCGGCCAGTTCGGCATCAAGCTTGGCATAGAGCGGCGCGCCCCAGCCCGCCGGAACTCGGCTGGCAATGCATTCGACCACCGCGCCGACCGAGCTTCCCGCCAGCCGCGCCTGATCAACGATTGTCACCCAGCGCTTGGCTGCCGCCGGATCGGGGCAGAAGAACGGGTTGTTGGAGATCTCCGCAGGGTCAAAATTCGCCGGATCGATCGCATCGCCGCCGATCTCGGCAACGTAGCCGACAATCGCCACTTCCGGAATCACCAGCCGCGCCACTGCCCCTGCCGCCACCCGCGCGGCAGTCTCACGCGCCGAGCTGCGCCCGCCGCCGCGATAGTCGCGAAACCCGTACTTGGCGTCATAGGCATAGTCGGCGTGGCCTGGGCGATAGGCCTTGGCGACTTCGGAATAGTCCTTGCTGCGCTGGTCGACGTTTTCGATCGTCAGGCTGATCGGCGTGCCGGTGGTTTTGCCCTCGAACACCCCCGAAAGGATCCTCACCGCATCGGGTTCCTGCCGCTGGGTGGTG
>VFKS01000091.1 GCA_009885425.1 Novosphingobium sp. | reverse complement strand
GTCCAATCCCGATCGAGCTGGGCGAAAGCCTGCGCGATATCGGCGATCCGGAACTGCGCACGGTGCTCGAATCGCTGGCCCGCAATCTGGGCGGCAATGGGGACAAGGCAGAGTGAACCGCGCTTTCTACACTGCCACACTGGCCGCAGCCGCGCTGATTTGCGTGGCCGCCGCGCCAAAGACGGTCGGGTGGAGCAGCACGGTTTCGGTCACCGCGCAAGGCCTCTACCTGCTGGGTAATCCCAAGGCCGCTGTGCGCCTGACCGAGTATGTCAGCTATACCTGCAAGGACTGCGCGCGGTTCCAGATGCAGTCAGACGGGGTGCTGCTGCTGGCCTATCTCCCTTCGGGCCGGCTCAACATGGTGGTTAGTCCGGTGATCGAAAACCCGATTGACCTGACCGCCGCGATGCTGGCCAATTGCGGGCCGAAAGAGAAATTTTTCATGAACCACAACGCCTTGATGCGCAGCCAGGTGAACTGGATCAAGCCGTTGGCACATGCCTCATCGGCCCAGCGCAGCCGCTGGGCCGGGCCAGACCTTGGCGCGCGAGGCCGCGCTATTGCAGCCGATTTCGGGCTCTATGCGGTGATGGCGACGCGTGGTTATGATCGCCAGACTGTGGAGCGCTGCCTGACCGACAAGGCGGTCGCTGACCGGATCACCGCGCAATCGAACGCCGCCCGGGCCAGCGGGGTGACCAAAACTCCCAGCTTTTCGCTCGGCGGCGATCTGCTAAAGAACACGCACGATTGGGCCAGCCTGCGCCCACAACTGGATGAAAGCCTGAACTAGCATGACCAAGACCCTGATCACCGCACTGCTCGGCACGGCCCTCGTCGGCACCGCTATCGCTGCCGCCCCGCTAATCGCCAAGCCAGCGCCCAAAGCCAAGACCGCCCCCGGCGCTGCTTTGTGGGATGCCAAGTTGAGCCGCAGCGCCACTGGCAACCACCTGATCGGCAACCCGGCGGCCAAGACCCAGCTGGTCGAATTCATCAGCTATACCTGCGGGCATTGCGCGCACTATTCGGCTGATTCCAAACTTCCGCTGTTCACCGGCCCGGTCCGGCAGGGCAAAGTTTCGGTCGAGATCCGTCCGTTCTTCCGCAACGGGATTGACGTCGCCGCGACACTGCTGGCGCAGTGCGGAACGGATCGCCAGTTCCTGGGCAACCACCACGCCATCCTGGCGGCGCAACCGACCTGGCTGAAGGAACCGACCAACCCGAACGCAAAGGAACGCTGGGCCAACCCCGATTTCGGGTTGAAGATGAAATATCTGGCCGAGGATATGGGCCTCTACAAGGTGATGCTGGGACGCGGCTATACGCCAGCGCAACTTGACCGCTGCCTCGCCAACAAGGCGCTGGGGGACACGCTGGCTGATCAGACCAAGGACGCCAGCACCCGCATCGGCGTGCAAGGCACCCCCAGCTTTCTGATCAATGGCAAGCTGCAGGATGTCTATGGCTGGGCTGAACTGAAGCCCTTGCTGGACGCGGCTTTGCGCTGATTCACCTGTGGAGAAGCGGCACTCCAACAGGGCCGCTGCTTCTTCGCGCGCCCGTTCCGGGCTAGATTTCCCGACTCGCAGACCAAGGAATTGAACCCGTGATGACCGCCAAGACCACCCGCCTGTTCCTGTCCCTCACCCTTGCGCCACTGGCCCTGGGCCTAGCCGCTTGCAAAGCTGATCCCGCTGCCGATGCCGCAAAGGTTGAAGGCCCCAAGGGCGATGCCGTGGCCGCCGTTGCTCCGCCCGCTGGCAAGGCCTGGTCTGATGTGGTTGATGCAACCCCCGATGGCGGGATGCGGATGGGCAATCCGGCCGCCCCGATCAAGGTGATCGAATATGGTTCGTTGACCTGCCCAGGATGTGCCAAATTGGCACAAGAAGGCTTTGCCCCGCTGGTCACCAACTATGTCTCGACCGGCAAGGTCAGTTTCGAATTCCGCAGCTTTGCCATTCACCCGCAGGACGTGCCGCTGACCGTGCTGGTGCGCTGCGCGCCGAAGGAAGCGTTTTTCCCGTTGATTGAGCAGATTTACAGCAACTTCAACGCCATGAACGCGGTCTATGGTGATAAGCCTCGGCTGGCGCAGGCCGAACAGGCGATGACCCTGCCGCCAGCACAGCGCTGGGCAGCCTTCTCGCAAGTGGTCGGGTATACCGATTTCTTCGCCGCGCGCGGGGTGGCCAAGGATCAGGCCAATGCCTGCCTGTCTGACCTCAGCAAGGCCACACTGGTCGCCGATCAGGCCAAGAAGTATGGCGAGTCCGGTATCACCGGCACGCCAACCCTGTTCATCAACGGCACCAAGCTTGGTGTATCGGACTGGGCCGGGCTCGAATCCGGGCTGAAGGCTGCTGGCGCGCGCTAAGCCGCGCTAGACGGGGGAAATCGGAACGCAGATGCGGATCAAGCGGCTCAAACTGACTGGCTTCAAAAGCTTTGTCGAGCCGGCTGAATTGCGGATCGAGCCGGGGCTGACCGGGGTGGTCGGCCCCAACGGCTGCGGCAAGTCCAACCTGCTCGAGGCAATCCGCTGGGTGATGGGAGAAAGCAGCCCAAAATCGATGCGTGGCGGCGGTATGGAAGACGTGATCTTCGCCGGCACCGCATCACGCCCGCCGCGCGATTTTGCCGAAGTCGTGCTCCATGCCGATGCGGGCGGCGCAGACAATGAGAATGGGGATAGCGAACTCGAAGTCGTCCGCCGGATCGAGCGCGGCGCGGGCAGCGCCTATCGCGTGAACGGCCGCGATGTCCGGGCGAAAGACGTCAATCTGGTGTTCGCCGATGCCGCCACCGGGGCGCACTCCCCCGCGCTGGTCAGTCAGGGCAAGATCGCCGCCGTAATTGCCGCCAAACCGGCCGAACGGCGGATGATGCTGGAAGAAGCCGCCGGGATCGCCGGGCTGCACGTGCGGCGCAAGGATGCCGAGCAGAAACTGCGCGCGACCGAGGCCAATCTGGCCCGGCTCGAAGACCTGATGGGCCAGCTTGATCAGCAGATCGGCTCGCTGCGCCGTCAGGCCCGCGCCGCCGAGCGCTACAAGGCGCTGAGCGACAAGATCAAACTGGCCGAGGCGCGGCTGGTCTTTGCCCGGTGGCGCGATGCCGCCGCTGCTGCCGAGGCGGCGCGAGCCGAGGCTCAAGGCGCTGAGGCCCGCGTGGCAGCAGCGCAGACCGCGATGAAAGCCGCGCAGGACGCCCAGCATCGTTCGGCCGAAGCACTAGCCGAAGCCCGCGAGGAACTGGCCGATCGGCGCGATGATTGCACCGCCCACGGTCACCGGATGGCTCAGCTGTCGGGCCAACTTGAAGCCGCTG
>VFKS01000342.1 GCA_009885425.1 Novosphingobium sp. | reverse complement strand
GTCACCGGGTTCATTTTCAAGGTTCAGGCCAATATGGACCCGCAGCACCGTGACCGGATCGCGTTCATGCGGCTGGTATCGGGCACTTTCAAACGCGGGATGAAGCTCACGCCTTCGGGCAGCGGCAAGCCGGTCGCGATCCATTCGCCGATCCTGTTCTTTGCGCAGGACCGCGAGATTGCCGACAGCGCCGAGCCGGGCGATATCATCGGCATCCCCAACCACGGCACGCTGCGGGTCGGTGATACGCTGAGCGAGAACAACAAGGTGCGGTTCGTTGGCCTGCCCAACTTTGCGCCCGAAATCCTGCGCCGGGTCCAGCTGAAAGATCCGACCAAGACCAAGCAACTGCGCAAAGCGCTCGATGACTTGTCCGAAGAGGGCGTGATTCAGGTGTTCTATCCCGAGATTGGCGGGCAGTGGATTGTTGGCGTGGTCGGCCAGCTCCAGCTCGAAGTGCTGATCTCGCGGCTGGAGGCGGAATACAAGGTTGAGGCTGTGCTCGAAATGGCGCCGTTTGAAACCGCCCGCTGGCTCAAGGGGCCGGAGGCGGCGCTGGGGCAGTTCGCCGATTTCAACAAATCGAACCTGGCCAAGGACCGCGATGGCGATCCGGTGTTCATGGCGCGCTCGTCATGGGACGTGAATTACCAGCAGGAGCGCAATCCGGAGCTGGTGTTCTCGGCGACGAAGGAGCGCTAGGCTGGGTGGGTCTCACTTTCGCCAGTTATAACATCCACAAGGCAGTCGGGCTCGACCGGCGGCGTGATCCTGAGCGGATCATGGCGGTGTTGCACGAGATTGACGCCGATGTGGTGGCCTTGCAGGAGGCCGACCGGCGGTTCGGGCAGCGCGAAAGCGTGTTGCCGCGCCAGTTGCTCGATGACCTGTCGCACTACCGCGCGGTGCCGCTGGGGCATCGGCCCCAGTCGATCGGCTGGCACGGCAATGCCTTGTTGGTGAAGCGCGGCATCACGGTGATCGAGGCCGGGATCGTGCCGCTCCCCACATTGGAGCCGCGCGGGGCGGTGCGGGCTGATCTGCTGATCGCCGGGCAGCGAGTCCGGGTTGTTGGGATGCATCTTGATCTATCCGGGCTTCGGCGGCGGCAACAATTGCACGCGATCCTGACCCATTGCGAGCGCTGTGGGCCGCCGTGTCCCACGGTGCTGATGGGCGATTTCAACGAATGGGCGCTGCACGGCGGCGCATTCGGAGAATTCCATGCGCCGTGGCGCGTACTCGCTCCGGGGCGCTCGTTCCCCTCGCGGCGACCGGTTGCCCAGCTCGATCGGATCGTGATTTCGCCCGAATGGAAGCTAGCCGAAACAGCCGTCCACCATTCGGTTC
>VFKS01000294.1 GCA_009885425.1 Novosphingobium sp. | reverse complement strand
GTCGGCGCATGGTGTCCGGCCAGAAAGTAATCTTCAGACCGCATTCCGCGCCGGGTGGTCAGCCAGCCCGCTGCGGCCAGCAGCGCGACATAGCTGGCCAGAACCGCCCAGTCGAAAGTCGTGAAACTGGTATGCATCGCGCCCCCTCAGAGGAGTCACACACCACAGAACAGCACAGCGTGCAAATGGCGGCGGCATCGGCGGTCTAGGCCGGGTCGGCACCGATGCCGCCGCAGGTAGGCCCGGTCAGACGAGGCTGGGGGCTTTGCTGACCGGGCCAGGGGGCGCTTGCGATTTGCGGGGGGCGAGAAGGGCGTCCATCTGGCGCTTCAGCCGGGCATTTTCGGCGCGCAGGCGGATCAGTTCGAGCTCTTGCGCGCTGGCCTTTCTGCGGCGCGGCGCGGGGCGGACGGTGGGCACGCCGCCCACCCGGTCCCACACCGCCTGCAGCCGGGTGCCGATCCAGTCGGTCAACAGAGCAGTGAGGCCGCCGGGCCGGTACTTTACCAGCGCCTTGGCCTTGGGCAGCGCGGCGAGCACCAAGGGTTCGGCCTGATTGGGCAGGGTTAGAGCGGGGACGAGCTTGGGACCGCGTGGCGGCGATTTGCCGCGCGCCTTGGCCTTCTTCTGGGCCTTGCGGCGAACGGCGGCGGGTTTGCGCTTGCTGATCGCAGGCTTTGGCCGAGGCGGAACGGCAAACAGCACCGCGATCGAAGGTTCGGCGGCGGGCGGGGGCGAGGGTGCTGCCGCCACAACCGCGCGAATCGCCGCCCCACGGTGCGGTGGCACGGCAATGTCGGCGGGAAAGGCCGGAGCCTTGGCGCCGACCGGCCTTGGCGCAGCGGCGCGGCGGTTGCGGTTATTGTGCATCTGCAATCTCCCCCTTGGTTTTCGGTCCTTCAGGATTGCAATTGCTGGGCAAATACCACACCGCGTTGGCGGCGACACGGCCAGTTGGCTCCGATTCGGAACGGGAATGGAGCAAAGCCTTGGGGACTATTTGGGCAGCCTGCGGGCTTTCCTGACTTGCCTTGGGGGCGCGACTCTGCTAGCCGCCCGCCGGTTCGAGCCGTTCCTGCAAGGGATTCGGCGCGTTTTCGTTTTGATTCGGAAGGGTGCTCCCCCGCGCCAGCGTGAAGCGGGGTTCTGACCTTTTGCCAATGAGGTGGCTTAGTTTATGCAAATTCTCGTCCGCGACAACAATGTCGAGCAGGCCCTGCGTGCGCTCAAGAAGAAGCTGCAGCGTGAAGGCGTGTACCGCGAGATGAAGCTGCGTCGTCACTACGAAAAGCCGTCGGAAAAGCGTGCCCGTGAAAAGGCTGCTGCCGTGCGCCGCGCCCGCAAGATGGAGCGCAAGCGGATGGAACGCGACGGGGTCAAATAGGGCCCGGTTTCACGCTTGAACCAAGGCGTGTGATAAGCCATGAGGGCGCGGTGCAATTCCGCGCCCTTTCGCTTATCTGCGGGGCGCTACAACCAGACTAATCGACCAGACAGGGAACTCCATGACCGAAATCACCCGCGTACCGCTTGCCCCGATTGCCAAGGGCGCGTTGACCAAGCTTTGGCTGGGCGTTGCTGCCGCAGCATTGGCCGCTGGCGGCGTGGTCTGGGCTTCGATGCCTCCCGGCGTTGATGTTACCACGGTGCAGGCCGGCAAGGGCGCTTCGCCCGGCGCTACCGATGTGGTGACGATCAATTACAAGGGCACTCTGCCCGATGGCAGCACCTTCGATGAAGGCAAAGCAGCCAAGCTGCCGATGACCGGGATCATCCCCGGCTTCGTCAAGGCGCTGGAAAAGATGCAGGTTGGCGGCAAGTACAAGGCCGTGATCCCCGCCGCACTGGCCTATGGCAAAGAAGGCGCGCCGGGCATCCCGGCTGACACCGACCTGACCTTTGAAATCGAACTGCTCAAGATTCAGCCGCGCGAACAGGCCGAAGCCGAAATGCGGGCCGAGCAGATGAAGGCGGCTGAGGCTGCTGAGGCGGAAGCCAAGAAGAGCGGCAAGAAGCCCGCGTCGGACCTGCCGCCCGGCATGCCCGATCCGATCGAAATGCAAGGCGCGCCCGGTCCGCAGTAAGTCCATTCGTTGCTAAAGTGAGTTGAGAAAATGTCGGTTGATACAGCCACCGTGGCCAAGATCGCTGCGCTGGCCCGGATCAAGGTGTCCGAGGCCGAGCTGGCGGCAATGGTCCCTGAACTCAACGGGATCCTCGCCTGGGTTGAACAGCTGAGCGAAGTTGACGTTGCCGGGATCGAGCCGATGACGGCGGTGATCGCCAACCACTTGCGGCTGCGGCCCGACGTGATCGGCGCCGATCCGCTCACTGGCGGCGGGCTCCGCGATGCAGTTCTGGCCAATGCCCCGGCGGCCGAGCACGGCTTTTTCGGCGTGCCCAAGGTGAT
>VFKS01000113.1 GCA_009885425.1 Novosphingobium sp. | reverse complement strand
CGCGTAGTTCGCCAAGGATTTCATGACTATGCGCGCGGATCGGTGGTTGAAGGAACCGATCCGAGGGGGTACCAGTACTATTGGTTCGGCCTGCATGGGATCGAGCATACGCCCGGCCATGCGAGCGACCTGGAGGCCATTCAGGATGGATACGTTTCGGTGACTCCGCTGCAACTGGACCTGACCCACGATGCCTCGTTGGCGGAACTTGCCGGACGGTACGGCGGGTGAAGCGCTTCGGCGCCTTTGGCCTTGCGTTGGCGGTCCTGTTGGCCGCACCCCTGCTGGCCGAGGATGCCAAGGCGCCCGATCCCAAGACCGAGGCGGTGCACGTAGTCAAAGCGGGCGAAACGCTGGGCGGAATTGCTGCCCGCGCCGAAGTTCCCCGGGTGCTGATCATCGAAGCCAATGGCCTGAAAGAACCCTATGCGCTGCGCGCCGGGCAAAAGCTGGTGATCCCGCGCCGCCGCAGTCACACCGTGAAAGAGGGCGAGACCGGCTTTTTGATCGCGCTCGACTATGGCGTACCGTGGTCCTCGATCGCTGCCGCCAATGGGCTGAAGTTCGGCGATCCGGTCAAGACCGGGCAGAAACTCGCAATCCCGACGATCTCGTCCAAAGCCGTGATCGCCGCCGCACCAGCCGCTTCACCGAGCCCTTCGCCCAGCGCCAGCCCGGCCGCCTTGGCCGATACCCCGGCACCCAAATTCGCCTGGCCGCTCAGCGGCAAGCTGCGCCGCCCGTTCATTCTCGCCGGGGCCAAGGACGGCCCGCACGAAGGGATCGACCTGCTTTCTTCCCAAGGCACTGCAGTCCGCGCCAGTGCCGCCGGCAAGGTGATCTTCGCCGGACAGGGGCCTGAGGAATACGGCCTGACCGTGATCCTTTTCCACGGCGGCCGCTGGACCACCACCTATTCGTTCCTGTCCAAAGTCACCGTTAAAGAAGGTGACGAGATCAAGGCTGGCGAGCGCGTTGGGCTGGTCGGCGAAACCGGCATGGCGACCGAACCACAGCTCCATTTTGAAGTCCGCAAGAACCGCGTGGCACTCGATCCGGTCAAGTTCCTGCCCAAGGTGAAAGTGCTTCAGCCCAACAAGTAGAACACCGCCCCCATCGCCAGGTACGCCAGCACAAAGGCCGCACTGTCGCGCACCATCTGGGCTTTGGTGGCTTCGCTGCGCAGCCCCAGCATCCACACCGCCGGCAGCACAAAGGCCAGCGCCAGCCCGCCCGCTTGCATCGCATAGAGCCAGGGCTTCACCGCCAGCTTTTCCGCCCCGATCCGGGCAAGGGCATGGCCCAGCATCGCCGCCGGGATGATCGCGAGGCCATAGCCCCACAGCGGCAAATTCCCCCGCCAGAATAGCCACAGCACCGCCGCCGCCGCCGCGCCTGCCAATCCCACTGAGATCCAGTTCATCGGTTCCATTCCCCGGCCCTAGCACTTTGCTGCGGCGCAGTGTAAGGCCCCGCCGCGATGGCAACGGTAATCCCCCAACAGAAACGCGTCGGCATGGTCAGCCTCGGCTGCCCCAAAGCCTTGGTCGACAGCGAACGAATCCTCACCCGGCTGCGGGCTGATGGCTATGCCATGTCGCCCGACTATGCCGGGGCGGACGTGGTGCTGGTCAACACCTGCG
>VFKS01000489.1 GCA_009885425.1 Novosphingobium sp. | reverse complement strand
GTCTATCAACTGGCAGCGCACGGCCCGGCTATGCTGGACAAGACCGTGGGTGAGGTGATGACCTCTCCCCCGATCACGGTTGATCCCGGAACCGACGTGATGGACGCGCTGGGCCTGATGACCCGGCGCCGGATCCGCCATCTTCCGGTGATCGAGGGTGAGAATCTCCGCGCATTCGTTTCAATCGGCGATCTGGTCAAATACCGGATCGAACGGATCGAATCCGAAGCCGCGGCAATGCGCAGCTACATCCAGAGCGCGTGATCCGTCGTCCCGGACCAGATCCGGGACCGGTGGCGTCGTGACGCAATCTAGCGTGAGGCGGGCAGCGGTCCCGGGTCGAGCCCGGGACGACGACTTGTCGGCACCTGTCGAAGCGCCTACATTGGGCTCATGGATATTCAGACAATGACACTCAGCCCTTCCGCCGCCGCGCGGGTTGCCGCAATTGCCGCCAAGCTGGGCAAACCTGCGGTGCTGCGGCTTTCGGTTGAGGGCGGCGGCTGTTCTGGATTTCAATACAAATTTGGATTGGATCGCGGGCCAGAGGACGACGATCTGGTGATCGAACAGGACGGGGTCACACTGGTGGTCGATTCGATGAGCCTGGAATTGGTCGGCGGCTCGGTCGTCGACTACGTCGAATCGCTCGGCGGCTCTGCGTTCAAGGTGACCAACCCTAACGCCAGTGCCGGCTGTGGCTGCGGATCCAGCTTCGCCGTATGATCTACTCGCCTAACGGCTCGGGCAACACCGGCCCGCTCCCCCGGCCCGACCACCCGACAGGATACCATATGGGTGGTCGGGCCGGGGGAGCGGGCCGGTGTTGCACCAGAGGCTGCGACAGCGGCATCGGACACGAAAAATCATGAAGATCGCCAGTTTCAATATCAACGGGATCAAGGCGCGGCTGCCGCGCCTGCTCGAATGGCTGGAGGAGACGCGTCCAGCGGTTGCCTGTCTGCAAGAAATCAAGACCCAGGACGAAGGCTTTCCCGTCGATGAGTTTCATAAGCTCGGCTATCATGCGCTCTGGCACGGGCAGAAGGGCTTCAACGGAGTCGCGATTCTGGCCGATGGCGCCGCCCCGGTCGAGGTCCAGCGCGGCCTTGCTGGTGAGCCAGAGGACGAACATTCCCGCTATCTCGAGGCCCAGGTGTTCGGCACCCGCGTCGCCTGCATCTATCTGCCCAATGGCAATCCCCAGCCGGGCCCGAAGTTTGACTACAAATTGCGCTGGATGGAGCGGCTGCGGACCCGAATGGCCGAAATTGCGGCTGAGGAACTCCCAGCAGTCGTGCTCGGCGATTACAACGTGATCCCGCATGACAGCGATGTCTGGGCGCCTGCGGCAATGGCCGACGACGCACTGATGCAGGGCGAATCGCGCGATG
>VFKS01000277.1 GCA_009885425.1 Novosphingobium sp. | reverse complement strand
CACCACCCTACTCCAGCGGCACACCCGGCAACTGCTTCGCCGTGCGGATCGTCAAACTCGTCTTCACGCTCGCCACATTGGGCGCGGGGGTCAGTTTGCTGGTCAGGAATTCTTGAAAGCTTTGAAGGTCTTTGCTGACGATCTTCAGAATGAAGTCGATCTCGCCATTCAGCATATGGCATTCGCGCACTTCGGGCAGCTCGCCCATCGCGGTTTCAAACTCGCGCAGCGAATCTTCGGCCTGGCTCTTCAATGAAACCATCGCGAACACGGTGATCGCAAAGCCCAGTTTCGAGCTGTCGAGATCGGCGTGATAGCCGCGGATAACGCCCAGTTCCTCGAGCGCGCGGACCCGGCGCAGGCACGGCGGCGCGGTCAGGCCGACGCGGTTGGCCAATTCGACATTGGTGACGCGGCCTTCATCTTGCAATTCGGCCAGCAAACGGCGGTCAATCGAATCGAGATTTGCCATGCTATGCACCCCTGCGCTGCGGCAAATGCCCGGAAATGCGCCGCTGGGGCAACATTCACCACATTCTAGACCCGCTGGCGATAATTTTATTGTTTATGGCGGCAACTGTCCCGCTTTGCAACGCACCTTTCAGAAGCCCCGCAGACTGGGGACAAACTTGGTAAACCGCCTCGCGCGCTGCCTGTGTCTGCCATAGTGGGGAGCCCATGCACTTCGATGATCGCCTTGGAACCGTTCTGCGCCTTCGCGCGACCGGCGGGGCGGTGCAGCGCATCCAGTATCGCCAACTTCTTGATCTACTTGGTACTTTGCCGAGCGACGCGCGCGGTCAGCAGCTCGATGCGGCCTATGACCAGCTTGGCAAGCTGGCCGCGAAGATCCCCCCGGCCCAACGCGCTGCAACGCTCCGCGACTCCGGACTGCGGCTGCGCGCGCCACGGCTGGTTGCAGCCTTGGCGGCCGGCGAACCGGCGGTGGCGGCTGCGGCTTTGCAAAGCGCGCAGTTGGGCACGGACGAATGGCTTGATCTGATCCCGGCGCTGTCGCCCTCGGCACGGCCGGCCCTGCGTCAACGACGCGATTTGCCAAGCCCGGTAGCCGATCTGCTGACGCGGCTGGGGATCAACGATCGCGGTTTGCCGCCTGCTCGTAACCCGGCCGAAACCGCCGAACCAGTCGCACAGTCATCCGCGCCGTTGCACGAACCCGAAGCCGAGATGGCCGAAGCGCCAAGCGAACCGGCACAAGACGGCGCCACGATCCTCCCGCCGCGTCCCGCGCAGGGCGATGGCGCGATTGGCGCAATCGTTAAGCGGATCGAGGCCTATCGCCGCTCAAAGCAGGTGATTGATCAGGTTCCAGCCAACGATTCGCCCCGCCTTCCGTTGGGCGAAGAGCACGTGCTGCAGGTTCCCGAAGAGGTCCGCGCCTTCGATTTCGCAACCGATGCTGAAGGGCGAATCGTGTGGAGCGATCCCGGTGTCGCGCCGATGGTGCTCGGCCTGCGGCTGGCGGGATCGGCCAAGGCGGATGAATTCGGTCAGCTGATGCGCCGCCACCAACCGTTGACGGCGCAGCCGATGGCGCTCGAAGGCGCCGCCGCGATTGTCGGTAAGTGGCAGCTCGATGCGGCGCCGTGGTTCGATCCCCTGACCGGGCACTATCTGGGCTATCGCGGGCGAATGCGCCGTCCTGCTGTCCGCGCTCCGCTGGTTCCGCCGGTGTGCGACAGTGAAGCCGACCGTATCCGCCAAATGCTGCATGAATTGCGCACTCCGGTGAATGCGATCCAGGGCTTTGCCGAAGTGATCCAGCAGCAGTTGTTTGGCCCGACCCCGCACGAATACCGCGCAGTGGCAGCCGGTATCGCCGGGGATGCCGCGCGGATGCTGTCCGCTTTTGAAGAGCTAGAGCGGCTGGCCCGGCTCGATTCGGGCGCGATGGATCTGGAAACTGGTGAAACCGATCTGGCCGAAGTCATCCATGGCACGGTTGCCCAGCTGAGCGCGCACACCCAGTCACGCGGCAGTGGCTTTGCCCTGAAGGTTGAATCCGAGCCCTTGCCGGTGGCGCTTGATCGCTTGGAAGTTGAGCGGATCGTTTGGCGGCTGCTGGCGACTCTGGCCGGGGTCAGCGCGCCGCTCGAAGTGCTCAAGCTCAAGCTGCGGAGCCGGGGCGGAATGGCCCGGATTGATCTGACCTTGCCCGAAGTGTTGGCGAGGAAGGACGGCGACGCGCTGTTTGAGGCGGCAGCCGGGACCGTGCCGCAGGTGATTTCGGCGGGGGTGTTCGGGGTCGGCTT
>VFKS01000556.1 GCA_009885425.1 Novosphingobium sp. | reverse complement strand
TGGGACCCCGCGAATTCCCACGCAGGGATCATGGCGCCCCTTGGTGCGGATTTCGGTCGCGGCTCCATCTCTGTCGATCGTCTCGACCGGGGTCAGGATGGAGCTGGTCGGCTTGAACGCGACCCGCACCACAACCGGCTGGCCCGTGCTGATCCCGCCCGCGATCCCGCCGGCGTGGTTGGCGGTGAAGACCGGGCTGTCATTTCCGGGCCGCATCGGATCGGCATTGCCTTCGCCAGTCAGCCGGGCAGCGGCGAAGCCATCGCCGATTTCGACGCCCTTGACCGCGTTGATCCCCATCATCGCGGCGGCTAGATCGGCATCGAGCTTGGCATAGATCGGCGCGCCCCAGCCGGCCGGAACCCCGCTGGCAACGCATTCAACCACCGCGCCGACCGAGCTCCCGGCCAGCCGCGCATCGTCAACGATCTTCTCCCACCGCCTTGCAGCCTGCGGATCGGGGCAGAAGAATGGGTTGTTGCCGATCTCGGCGGCGTCAAAGTTGGCCATATCGATCGTATCGCCGCCGATTTCGGAGACATAGCCCAGCACGGCCACTTCGGGGATCACCATCCGCGCCACCGCGCCTGCCGCAACCCGCGCCGCCGTTTCGCGGGCCGAGCTGCGCCCGCCGCCGCGATAGTCGCGAAATCCGTATTTGGCGTCATAGGCATAGTCGGCGTGGCCCGGGCGATAGGCCTTGGCGACTTCGGAATAATCCTTGCTGCGCTGATCGACATTTTCGATCATCAGCGAAATCGGCGTGCCGGTGGTGCGCCCTTCGAACACGCCGGACAGGATCCGTACCGCATCGGGCTCTTGCCGCTGGGTGGTGTATTTCGATTGGCCGGGGCGACGTGCATCGAGGAACGGCTGGATCACGCCCTCGCTGATCTCCAACCCCGGCGGGCAGCCATCAACCACAGCGCCCAGCGCCGGCCCATGGCTTTCGCCCCAGGTGGTGAAACGCAACAAGCGGCCGAAGGTGTTGACGGACATGGAAATGGCTTTGGCGGCAGATTGCGCCGCTGTCCATATCCGGTTTAGGAAGGACCCATGTACCTGACCGTCTTCCGCAACCGCAAACGGCCCGACATGGACGCCGCCGCCTATCAGGCTGACAACGCCCGGATGGAGGAATTGGCCGCCGCCCAACCCGGTTTTCGCTCGATCAAGGGCTTTGTCGCCGACGATGGTGAGGTGGTCGCGATTTCCGAGTGGGACAGCGAGGAAGCCGCCAAGGCCTGGGGCAGCCATCCGGAACACTCGGTTGTTCAAGCGCGCGGGCGCAGCGACTATTACGCGGGCTACACGCTTTATTCCTGCACCGAACCCAAAGTGAAGCAGTTCATCAGGAAAGACAGCTGATGCGCTCCTGGAGGAAACTGGCGACGCTTGCCGTATGGACGCAGCTAGCGGGCTGCTCGGCTGGCGAAAGCCCGGAATTCGCCTGCCAGAAACGTCTTGCGGCGGCGCGCGAAGCACCGGCCGCCGAAGGCGACAGCTTCAATCATCAGGCCTACGCCAAAATTGAACGCAAAGGCTGCAGCGCCAAACAACTAGCGGTCCTCGATCAGGTGTTGACCCTGACCAAGGACCTGCCCAGCCTGTCGGAAACTAACGAAAAGGTCGGCGCAAGTCCCGACAAGGCCGCGCACATGATGGCATTCCAGCGCATGAATGACGCCGTGATTGCGCTCGGTGATCTGGAACAGGACATCACTTCTGATTTGGCTGCGATGGAGACGCCGCAGTGATCCTTTACGGCATCCCCAATTGCGACACGGTCAAAAAGGCCCGGACTTGGCTCGATGCGCAGGGGATCGGATATACCCTTCATGACTACAAAAAGGCCGGCGCCGATCCGGCCAAATTGGCACAGTGGTGCGCGGCGGCCGGATGGGACAAGCTGCTCAACCGGTCTGGAACCACTTTCAAGAAACTGCCCGATGCAGACAAGACCGATCTGACCGAGGCCAAGGCTATCGCCTTGATGGCTGCCCACCCCTCGTGCATCAAACGTCCGGTGGTAGAGCATCCCGGTGGGCTTTTGGTCGGGTTCAAGCTGGATGAGTGGGAGGCGGCGCTCGCATGATCTTCGATGCTGACTTGCTGAAAGATCTGGAATGGGTCGCCGCCAGCCTCGGTCTGATCAACATTGCGCTGTTGATCTTCCGCTCGCAGTGGAACTTCGCTTTCGCGATCCTGTCGGTCTCGCTCTACGTCTTCATATTCTATGAAAGCCGGCTCTATGCCGAGAGCGGGCTGC
>VFKS01000474.1 GCA_009885425.1 Novosphingobium sp. | reverse complement strand
TGGGACCGGAGCCCATCGCGCCCACTTCCTCGATCGAAACCGTCGCCAGGCTGGAAATGCCGAACCACAAGCCGAACTTCTCCGCCGCCCGGGCTACCGCGCGCTCGCCTTGCCAGTGGAACACGCGTTGCAGCGCGGTGGGGGAGAGGATCAACGGCAGCGCCGATTTGCGGCCCAGGATGGTGCAACTGGTGTCGATTTCGCTCACCCCTGCCAGCACATCGGGCACCAGATCGCAGTCGGCATAGGCGGCGGTGTTGCGCGCTTTTGTCAGCTCGTCATCGGCGGCGCCGTCGATGTAATCGAACACAGGCCACGGCAGCCGCTGTTTGGCCAGCAGGCGGAAATCGTCGATGTTGTGGCAATCGGATAAACGCATCAGCGCATCAGCGCATCGCAGACCGAATCGTCGGCGCTTTGCATCCCCTTGCGCAGCCATTCCATCCGCTGGGCGCTGGTGCCGTGGGTGAAGGCTTCGGGGCTGGCCCGGCGGCCAGCATTGCGCATCAGCGTATCATCGCCAATCGCGGCGGCCGCATTGAGCCCGCTTTCCATGTCGCCCGGATCCAGCCGGTCGCGGTTCTTGGCGGCCCAAACCCCGGCATAGCAATCAGCCTGCAGCTCCAGCCGGACGGACAGCGCATTGGCCTTGCGCGGATTCTGCGATTGCAGACTGCGGATCTGGTCAGACACCCCGGTCAGTTTCTGGATGTGGTGGCCGTATTCGTGGGCGATCACGTAATCGCGGGCGAATTTGCCGCGTGCGCCCAGTTCGCGGTCCATCTGGTCGAAGAAATCGGTGTCGAGGTAGATCCCCTGATCGGCCGGGCAATAGAACGGCCCCATCGCACTTTGCGCGGCGCCGCAGCCCGATTGGCCGGCCTGGCTGAAGAACACCAGCTTGGGCGCCTGGAACGGGACATTGGCAGCGCTGAACACTGGCGCCCAGGTCTTGTTGAGCGAGGACAGCGCGTTGCAGCTCTGCAGGCTGCCTTCATCGACCCGGCAAGAATCGCCCGCCGTCGCTCCGCCTTCGATCTGGGTTTGCTGGGTGGGGGCCTGAACCTGCTCCAAGCCGCCAATCAGCTGGCCCGGATCGACCCCGAACACCACAGCGCCGATCAGCGCGATGACCAGCGTGCCGCAGCCAACCTGTCCGCCGCGTCCGCCCGGCAACCGCCGCCCACTGCCGCGCTGATCTTCGATGTTGATCGCATTGGGATCGAATTCGTCGAGACGCATCGTGGGGCCCTCCCGCCGGGCTGGACAAAGAACGTTCCAGCCGCAATGCCCCTTCCTATAACGAAAACTCAAGCTGTTGGAGTCGGGAATGTTCTTGTCCGGAAAACGCGCGCTGGTCACCGGCTCGACTTCAGGGATTGGCCTCGCCATCGCCCGCTCGCTCAAGGCCGAAGGGGCTGATGTGGTGCTGTCCGGGTTTGGTGAGGCAGCTGCTATCGCCGCGCTGTGCGAAGAACTGGACGCGATCCACGTCCCCGCCGATCTGTCGCAGCGCGCCGGGGTTGAGGCGCTGATGGCCGGCGCCGGGCCGATCGACATTCTGGTCAACAACGCCGGGATGCAGCACGTTGCCCCGGTGGAGGAGTTCCCGGTCGATAAGTGGGACATGATCATCGCGCTCAACCTGACCGCCGCCTTCGATGCCTGCCGCCTCGCGATCCCGCATATGAAGACGGCCGGGTGGGGGCGGATCATCAACACCGCCAGCGCCCATTCGCTGACCGCATCGCCGTTCAAATCGGCTTATGTCTCGGCCAAGCACGGCCTCAATGGCTTGACCAAGACGCTGGCGCTGGAGCTGGCCACGTTCAACATCACGGCGAATTGCATCAGCCCGGGCTATGTCTGGACCCCTTTGGTCGAGAACCAGATCCCCGATACGATGGCGGCGCGCGGGCTGACCCGCGATCAGGTGATCAACGATGTGCTGCTGACCCGCCAGCCGACCAAGAAGTTCGTTCAGCCTTCTGACATTGGCGAAATGGCTGTGTTCCTGTGTCGTGACGCAGCCAGCAACATCACCGGGTCCAATATCAGCATGGATGGCGGTTGGACCGCCGAATAGCGTTGCGGCTGTATCATTCCTGCCACGGCGCCGCGCAATCGGCGCCGGATTGATCCTGCCGCTTGCCGGACTGTCGCTTTAGGGTGATAACGTCGGCGATGAACCGTTTCTGGCAAGCGATGAACCGTGCTTTGCTGTCGCTGATTGCGGCAATGCTGGTGCTTGATCCGCTCGCCGCTGCCTCGCGCCCCAACAAGGCCAGGATCGAGCTGAAAGCGCAATTGAGCAGCCATATCACCGAACTGTCGAGTGATACCTACGAAGGGCGTGAGCCTGGAACCGAGGGTGAGACCAAGACCCTGCGCTATCTGGGTAAGCAGTGGTTCGACATTGGGCTGGTTTCGGGCACCAACGATCCAGCCCACCCGTGGTTTGCTCCGGTTACGATCATCGCCCGCGAACCGCAGCTCAGCCGCGCCGTCTTTGTCCACAAAGGCAAACGCGTCGTGGTGCCTGAGCCGGAAATGCTGGTGCTGACATCAGGCAAGCGCGGGCTGGTCGAAAACGCGCCGATGCTGTTTGTCGGCAAGGGCGACGTTATCCCGCCGCGGGCCGAGCTGGCCGGGCGGGTGGCGCTATTGCTCGATGGCGGGATCGACAATTCCGATCGACAGAATGCCCTGCTGTTGGGCGGCGCATCGGCGGTCATTACCGTGCTCGATGGCGAGCGTAGCCTGGAAAATGTCTCCTCCAGCCGCAGCCGCAAGGGCTATGCGTTGGCCAGCGACAAGCTGGGTGGGGATATCGAGGCGTTTATCGCCCCGGCCGCGCTGAAAGGCGTGTTGGCCGGCACCGGACTCGACCTTGCCCAGCTGCAGGCCCAGGCTGTTGCTCCCGGATTTGCTCCGCGGGCGATTGATCTGACGGTCTCGCTGGAGGCGACCACCCGCGAAACCCGGATCAAGACCCACAACCTGATCGGCAAGCTGCCGGGCAAGCGGCCGGAACTGGGCGCGGTGCTGCTGCTGGCGCACTGGGACCACTTTGGACGCTGTGCCGAACCCCCGGCTGAAGATCAGATCTGCAACGGCGCGGTCGACAATGCCAGTGGGCTGGCGGTGTTGACCGAGGTCGCCCGGCGGCTGGTCAAAGGCCCGCAGCCCGATCGCGATATCTATTTTCTGGCCACCACGGCTGAGGAAATAGGCTTTCTGGGGGCCGAGGCCTTTGCCGAAGACCCACCGCTGCCGCTGGGGCAGATCGTGGCCGCATTCAACATCGATACAGTCGCGCTGGCCGCTGAAGGCCGCCCCTTTGCCGTGGTGGGCAAGGGGATGACAACGCTCGATCCGCATATCGCCGCTGCCGCCAAGGCGAACAAGCGCAAGCTGGCCGATGGCACCGCGGCCAACGCCTATGTCAAACGGCAGGATGGCTGGGCCCTGATGAAGCACGATGTGCCCGCGGTTATGATCTCCAGCTCGTGGTCCGATCTGGCACTGGTCGAGCGGTTCATGGATGGCGATTACCACCGCCCCGGCGACCAGCTGAGCCGCGGGATCGAGCTGGGCGGGGCGGCCGATGACACCGAGTTCCTGGTGATCCTCGCGCGCTGGTTTGGCGATGCCAAGAAGGTTCCGTTCGCGGCGCGATAGCCACAAGAGCCAGATGGAAGCGCATTGACCCACCGTGACGGAGCCGATTTTGGCTCGTGGGGAGGCGTGAGGAGTGAGCGATGCCGTAGTATCGTGATCGACGAACAACGCGGCCACGGGGCAAAATCGGCCCGCCCTTCGGGTTGGCGCAGGAAGCCCCTCGGTCAGCGTCCCCTTGCTTGAACGGGTTCCCGACCCGTCCTGCACAAGGCTCCTTGCCGAGAAGCTTCCTGCGCCAATCACGGTGGGTCAATGCGCTTCCATCTGGCTCTAGCTAATCCCGCTGCCTGCGGTTACATGGGCCGCCACGAATCGACCCGCACATTGAGGCAAGTGGCACCTATGGATATCCCTCTCGGCCTGACTTACGACGACGTCCTGCTGCAGCCGGCCGAGTCAGATATCGTCCCCTCGATGGCCGATACCCGCACCCGGCTGACTCGCGAGATCGCGCTTAACATTCCGGTTGTTTCCAGCGCAATGGACACCGTGACCGAGGCTGACATGGCGATTGTCATGGCCCAACTGGGCGGGATCGGCGTGCTCCACCGCAACTTGTCGGTTGAGGAACAGTGCGCCGCGGTGCGCGCAGTCAAGCGGTTCGAAAGCGGCATGGTGGTCAATCCGATCACGATCAGCCCCGACGCGACGCTGGGCGAGGCGCGGGCCTTGATGGAAGCCAATCGCATTTCCGGGATTCCAGTGGTTGAAATCGGCGGGCGGCTGGTCGGCATCCTGACCAACCGCGACGTCCGCTTTGCCGATAATCCGGCCCAGCCGGTGCGCGAGCTGATGACCCATGAAAACCTTGCAACGGTGCCCGCCGGGGTCAGCCAGGATGAAGCGAAGCGGTTGCTGCACCAGCGCCGGATCGAAAAGCTGCTGGTGGTCGATTCGGCGTTCCACTGCATCGGGCTGATCACGGTCAAGGATATGGAACGGGCGATCACCTATCCCGATGCGACCAAGGACGCCACCGGGCGGCTGCGCGTGGCGGCAGCGACCACGGTTGGCGACAAGGGCTTCGAACGAACCGAGGCGCTGCTGGCGGCGGAGTGCGACGTGATTATCATCGACACCGCTCACGGCCACAACAAGGATGTGGCCCGCGCGGTTGAGCGGGTGAAGAAGATTTCCAATTCGGCGCAAGTGATCGCCGGAAACGTCGCCACTTATGAGGCGACCCGCGCCTTGATTGGATCCGGGGCGGACGGGGTCAAGGTCGGCATCGGCCCGGGTTCGATTTGCACCACCCGCGTGGTAGCGGGCGTGGGCGTGCCGCAGCTGACCGCGATCATGGAAGCGGCGCGCGCCGCAGAGGGCAGCGGCGTGCCGATCATCGCCGATGGCGGGCTGCGGACCAGCGGCGATGCCGCCAAGGCCTTGGCCGGCGGGGCCAGCACGATCATGATCGGATCGATGCTGGCGGGCACCGACGAGGCGCCGGGCGAGACGTTTCTGTATCAGGGCCGGGCCTACAAAAGCTATCGCGGCATGGGTTCGCTCGGCGCGATGGGCAGCGGCAGCGCGGATCGCTATTTCCAAGGCGATATCAAGGACCAGATGAAACTGGTGCCCGAAGGGATCGAAGGCCAGGTAGCCTATAAAGGCCCAGCCAAGGACGTGGTCCACCAGCTTGTCGGCGGGATCAAGGCAGCGATGGGCTATACCGGCGCCGCGACGATCCCCGATCTTAAAGAACGCGCGCAATTCGTGCGGATCACCGGCGCGGGCCTGAAAGAAAGCCACGTCCACGACGTGACGATCACGCGGGAAGCCCCGAACTACAAGCTGTGACGCCCTCAGCTCGCGTCCAGGCCGGGATCGAAGTACTCGACCTGATCATCGCCGCCGCGCAAACTGGCGGGGCGAGTGCGGACCGAATCGTGGCGGAATGGTTCCGGACCAGGCGTTTTGCCGGGAGCAAGGACCGCCGCGCAGTGCGCGAGCTGGTCTATGGCGCGATCCGGGCCTGCGGAGA
>VFKS01000093.1 GCA_009885425.1 Novosphingobium sp. | reverse complement strand
TGGTGCTCAACGCGCTGCGGCTCAATCGGGTGGTTTTATGACGCTGCTTTGAAGCACGTGGCAGTCACGCACCTGAGTTAGCGGAACAATAGGTCTTCGCTTCGGTTACCTCATCACAATCGGGACAACCGTCCCGGTCAGGAGCATCCTGAGATGGCCAAGAAATTCATCGTCGCCTGCATGGCGGCAACCGCAATGATCCCTGTTAGCGCATCTGCACAGCAGAGCTGCGAGCGCCAGCGCGCCACCCGGGTGGCAGCAACGGTTGGCGGCGCAGTCGTCGGGGGCGTGGCCGGTAATGTGATCGCAGGAAAAGGCGAAAAGACGCTTGGCACGGTGGCCGGCGCAGTCATCGGCGGAGTCATTGGCAACCAGGTGACCAAGCCCGATCCGAATTGCAGCCGCGCCTATGGCTATTACGACGAAAACAACCGCTGGCATTCGACCGGGATCAATCCTTCTTTGGCGACCGGTTATTATGACCGCAATGGCGATTGGATGGACGGCGCGCCGAACGGCTATTACGACGCCAACAACCGCTGGGTGCAGACCTCGGGAACGCAAGCCGACAACGGCTATTATGGCGCGCAGGGGCACTGGGTGCCGGCCTCGGCCAACGGTTACTACGACCGTAACGATCAATGGATCTCGGGCTCGTCAGCGGGCTATTACGATGATCGCGGGCGCTGGGTCGCTGGTAACGTGAGCGGGAATTATGATCGCAACGGCCGCTGGATCGCCGGATCGACCGCTGGTCGTTCCGATGGCAACGGCGGCTGGATCAACGATCCGCAGAACGGCTATTACGGTGCCGACAATCGGTGGCACGCGGGCAGCACGACCGGCTATTATGATACGCGCGGTCGCTGGGTTGCAACCGGAGCAATGGCCGATTCCAATACGCAGCCAGGGCGCCGCAACGATGCCTATGGGTACTATGACGACAAGGGCCTGTGGCATGTCGGCAGTGCCGATCGCGATCGCGCGACCGGATATTATGACCGGAACAATCAGTGGGTCGAAGGCACGCCGAATGGCTACTACGATGCCCAAGGCCGCTGGATCGTCTCGAGCGGCGATGCATCCGCTGCCGGTTACTATGACTCACAAGGCCGCTGGGTGCCCGCCTCTGCCGAAGGCTATTACGATAATCGGGGCAAGTGGGTCGCCGGGACGGCGAGTGGCTACTACGACAGCCGCGGACGCTGGGTCCCTGGTGCGACCATGGGCCACTATGACTCCACCGGCAAATGGATGGTCGGTGCGGCAAGCGGACACCGCGACAGCGCGGGTGTCTGGATGTCAGCGGGCCAGCCTGGCTACTATGACAACCAGGGCCGTTGGCACGCCGGTGCGACTTCCGGCTACTATGATGGACAGGGCCGCTGGATTGCCCGACCATCGGGCAACAACGACAATGGCATGGGAATGCCAAACGAAATCCGGGCCCGCGAAGCTTGGCTGGAGCGCTATATCCGAACGGCCGGCAGCCAGGGCAGGTTGACTCGATCTGAGACCAACCGGGCGCTGCGGGATCTGAACTCGATCCGCCGCAGCGAGCGCGGAATGCGGCGCGACCGCCAGGGCAACCTTTCAGTTCGTAATGAAGCTGCGATCAATCTGCGGCTGGACCGGCTCAGCAGGCAGCTGCGCATCGCCGGCTTTGGCGACGGCCGGCGCTACTGATCGCGTCACCATTTGGGGGAAACTACAATGCTGGTCGCACACGATTCTCACGTGATGGTCATCGATGGCGCAAACAGGTCCTTGTTCCGAAATCGGGGCGAGGCCTGTGCGCCTGATCTGGAAAGGGTCGATCACCGCCAACGGAATGCCGGACGAACGTCGGCTCTGGGGTCTGACAAGCCCGGGCGGAGCTTTCAAAGCACAGGCAGCACGCACAGCGCCTATGAAAGCACCGACTATCATCAGCAGGAAGAAGACAAGTTTGCCGAGGCGGCGGCCGACCAGCTCAACGCGCTGCTGACCAATGGGTCTGGAGCGATCCTGGTCGCCGCGCCGCATTTGTTGGGCGTGATTCGCAAGCGCCTTACCCCGGAAGCTCGGTCGCGGATTACCGCAGAGATCGATAAGGATTATGCCAAGCGATCGGTCGAAGACATCGTCGCCTTGCTGGTGAGCCTATAAGAGCCTGCGGCGAGGCGGATTCGTCCGTCATCCCCAGCGAGATCCAACACCCGGAAGATCCGCAGGCTCAGCGCCTGGCCCAGGAAAATACATTCAAAGCCCCTCGGCATGAACCCAAAAAGAAACCCGCCATCGCCGGAAAACCGGCGGTGGCGGGTAAGTCTGCGTGCCCGAATGGAGGGGGTCGTAAGGGGGCACGCTGTATAGATCAGCTGACGCAATGGGGCGTAGCGCAGCGGATCAATAGGAAATTTCTAGCAAACCAATTCTGATCAGGTGAAAGACCAGCAGCACAAACTTACGAAAGTGCTGCTGGTCACTCGGCAATGGCCTCGGTGTTAAACCATTGCAGACTCGCTTACTGCGCTATCGGGCGCAGGAAATATTTCGAACGGCGCTCAGAACTTGTCGCCCATAGCGCCTTTCGCGGCACCGGCGATTTTCTGCGCCTTACCCTTGGCCTGCTGCTTGACGCCATCGATCGTCAGATCGGTATTGTCGGTGCGCTGGCCGACCGAAACCTTGGCCTTGCCAACAGCTTCGTTGGCCGTGCCTTTGGTCCTGTCGATAAATTCGCCCATGGTGGTTCTCCAATGGGCCGCACACTGATCGTGCGGCATGGGAGGTAAACCCGCATGGAGCGATTTGGTTCCACAGCCTTTAATTACACCGTTTCAGAAAGGCAGGTTTACGGCAGGGCAGACCTGTCCTGACCGGAACGCGGCGAGAATGGTCAGCGGGTTGCGCAGCCGTAACTCGCCGCTCAGCTCAGTGTGACAATCGTGCTGATAGGCCGCGGCCCGCCGCGCGCGGGCTTTTTGTTCCCCTGCGTTCCGCTAGGCCCGGCGGATCTCCGGCAGCAGCAGGTGGAGCCACAACAAGGCCAGCAGGTATGACGCGGCGGCGAAGATGAACAGCGGCAAATAGCCATAGCCGCCGACCAGCAGGATCCCGGTCAGCTTGACGATCCCGGCGCCGCCCATGTTGCCCATGAAGGCGCCGAACGCCGTCACCCGGCCCACTTTGCCGCGCGGGACGACATCGGTGATCGTGGCGAAGATCGAGAGCGAGAAGCCCTGATGCCCGGCCATCACTACGCCCATCATAATCGCGACTGGCCAGAACGAGTTGAGCTGGGTGATAAATGGCAGGGGGGTGACCACCAGTGCAGAGACCAGCATCACGGTCTTGCGGACCCGGTTGACCGACCAGCCCTGTTCGAGCAGCCGGGTTGAAATCCACCCCGCCGCCAAGGCTCCCAGCGCCGATCCGGCGAAGGCTATGCCCAGCGGGACGGCCAGCTCGGCGGTCGTCAGCTCATAGGTTTTGCGGTAATAGTCGGCGAGCCAGAAGTTGATGAACCACCAGGTTGCATCCGAAATCGCCTTGGCCACGCAGATCGCCCAGGTCCGGCTTTCGCGCAGGATCGGGCCATAGGGCGCGGCATCGTCGTTGTAGTCGAGTGTTTCATCCTCGGCCGCATCGTTGAACTGGATCCCGCGGGCCAGCACCAGCCAGGCCGCGAGCGATATGAAACCGGCGACTCCGCCAAAGATCAAGGCTCCGCGCCAGCCAAAGGTCAGCGCCAGCAGCGGGATGAAAAACGGCAACGAAATCGTGCCAATACTGGCAACCGCAGTGCCGACCCCGAAAGCCAGCGAGCGCTTGTTCGGCTCAAACAGCGTGGCGACGGTCTTGATGATCAGCGGGGTCTGGACCGCTTCGGTGGCGCCCAGGCCAACCCGGGCTGCAACGACGTGCCAGGTGGTGATTGCCCAGCCGTGGGCCATCGCCGCAAAGCTCCAGGCGGTCACCCCGCCGATCATCGATTTGCGCACGCCAAGCCGGTCAACCAGCCAGCCGGTGAACAGGAACGAGAACGCCGCTGCCATCTGGGTGTAGAACCCTAAATCGCCGAAATCCTTGTCATCCCAGCCGAAATCGGCCGACATATCGGGTTTGAGGATCGCGATGATCGGGCGGTCCATCGCGTTGAAAATGCCCGCGACGCACAGGATGATGAACAGTGCCCAGCTTAGCCGGCTGTTGATTTTTTGAACCTGCACCTGCGCGCGCTCCCCAATTCCGGCCAATCTGCCGCTTGCAAACAATTAGGGCCTCCGCTGACAAGCGAAGGCCCCAATGTTCTTAGACCTGAGTCATACCGATCAGAAGCCGACCCGCAGGCTGACGCCAAAGTAGCGATCAGCATCGCGCGGGATCTGGTAACGGTACGAGCCAGAGACCCCGCCGTTGATGATCGCGGCGGCATAGGCCTTGTCCAGCACGTTGCGGACATGGAAGGTCAGCTTCCAGTTATCGCCCGGATCAACCAGCGCCAGCGAGGCATTGACCAGAGCATAGCCCGGGATCGTGCCCAACCGCCGCTGAACGGCGTCCGGCGTGAACAGCGAGAACTGCGATGACTGGAAGTTCATCGAAGTTCCGAACGCCACATCGGCGAAGCTGCCCGTAACGAAACGGTGTTCGAACGAAACCGAACCCTTGACCGTCGGGGCATAGCCCAGCTTGGTTCCAGCCGGCACGATCTGCGTGGGCAGAGCCCCCGGCGCAGCGTTGAACGCCACCACCTTGGCATCGGTGATCGCGATCCCGGCGTTAAACGTGGTGTTGCGGCTGGGGCGGAAGCTGAGGTCAGCTTCGATCCCGGTGGTCGAGATTGACCCGGCGTTGGTGAAGCGGGTGACCACCACGCCAGAGACGATATCCGGGTTGTTGGCCTGGAAGTTCTTGTACTTGGCATAGAACGCCGCAAGGTTCAGCGTCAGTTTGCCGTCCATAAAGGTGTTCTTCAAGCCGACCTCAATTGAGTCTGCGGTTTCCGGCTCGATCACATTGGTGCCGGTTCCGGTCAGGTTGAAGAAGACGTTGTAGGCCGGGCCCTTGTACCCGCGGGCATAGCTGACATAGCCCATGACATCGTCGCTGAAGTCATACTGCAACGCGACCTTGCCAGAGAAGTTGTCGTTGCTGGTGCTGGTCCGGAACGGAACGCCGTTCGAGAACGGCACGGCTGCTGCGACTGCGGTGCCAGGTGCTGTGCCCAGGCCGATCAGGCGAATATATTCGTTGTATACGCCCTGATCGAAGTTCCCCTGAATTCCGGGACCGGTCAGTGGGCTAACGCGCTTGTGAAAGACCGACAGCTTGTCATTGGTGTAGCGCAGGCCGCCGATCAGACGGGCGTGCTCACCGATCTTGAGCGTTGCCTGACCAAACACTGCGAAGTTATCGAAGGTCGAACCGAAAGTCGCCGAACCCGAAGGGAAGGTCGAGGGGTTGGCGTTTGCGCTGCCGCAAGGGATCAGCACGCCGGTCGGTGCGCCAACTGCAGCGGTGCACTGCGTAACATTGCGTGTGAAGGTCCGCTCGCTGTCGGCCTTCGAGTAGTAGGCCCCCAGAACATAGGACAGCGTCTGGTCGGCTGGCGAAGTGAGGCGCACTTCCTGGCTGAAGGTGGTTGAGGTTTGCGGGCCGTTATCGTGCAACTGCGCAAAGCCAACATAGGCCATCGGCAACCAGTCACCGTCACGGATTTCGGTGTTGTCCCAGCCGCGATAGGCGGTGATCGAGGTCAGCGTGTGGCTGCCCACACCCAGATCGATCTGGCCCGAAACGCCCCAGCCTTCTTCCTTGGTCGCGGTCACCAGGTTCTGGGCGACTTCGCGGCTTTCGGCGCCGAGCTGCGGCGGCAACACGCTGAACGCGAGGCTGGTCTGCGGCACGCCAGCGCCGGTCAACGGGCCCGTGCCGATTACATCGGCGCAGCAATCGTCGTCGTTCTTGTAATAATCGGCGGCGAGGTAAACCCGCAGGTTGTCGCTCGGTTCGAACAGCAGCTGGCCGCGAACGCCCCAGTGCTTGTAGCCGTTGACATATTCATTGGTGGTGCGGTTGAAGATGTTGCCATCGTATTCGCCGTAGAACCCGGTCAAACGGGCGGCTAGATCCTGACCCAGCGGCAG
>VFKS01000163.1 GCA_009885425.1 Novosphingobium sp. | reverse complement strand
TCGATGACAAGACGATCGATTACCTGCGCCTGACCGGCCGCGAGGAAAGCCAGATCGCGCTGGTTGAGGCCTATGCCAAGGCGCAAGGCTTCTGGATCGATCCGGCGGTCGAGCCAATCTTCTCGAGCACGCTGGAGCTTGATCTTGGCACCGTGGTGCCCAGCCTGGCCGGGCCCAAGCGCCCGCAGGACCGCGTTTCGCTGCCCGACGTCGATGACGTGTTCAATCGTGATATGGCTGAAACCTATAAAAAGGCGCAAACCCGCGTTGCGGTTGAGGGCAAGGACTTCACCGTCGGCGATGGCGATGTGGTGATCGCCGCGATCACCAGCTGCACCAACACCAGCAACCCCGGCGTGCTGGTCGCCGCCGGCCTCGTCGCCAAGAAGGCCGACGAGCTGGGTCTGAAGCCCAAGCCATGGGTCAAGACCAGCCTCGCCCCCGGTAGCCAAGTCGTCACCGACTATCTGGTCAAGGCCGGGCTGCAGCAGCACCTCGACAATATCGGGTTCAACCTGGTCGGCTATGGCTGCACCACCTGCATCGGCAATTCAGGCCCCTTGGCCGAGCCGATCAGCAAGGCGATCAACGAAAACGGTCTCGTCGCGGCTGCAGTAATCTCGGGCAACCGCAACTTCGAAGGCCGCGTCAGCCCGGACGTGCGCGCCAACTTCCTCGCCAGTCCGCCGCTGGTAGTGGCCTATGCGCTGAAGGGCACCGTGATCGAAGATTTCGTCACCACCCCGATCGGGCAGGGCAGCAATGGCCAGGACGTCTACCTCAAGGACATCTGGCCGAGCAACGCCGAGGTCTATGCCACCATGACTGCCTGTGTTGACCGGGCGATGTTCCAGGCCCGTTATGCCGACGTCTACAAGGGCGACAAGCACTGGCAGGCGATCAACGTCACCGGCAGCGAAACCTATCAGTGGCGCGCCGGTTCCACTTATGTGGCCAACCCGCCCTACTTTGACGGCATGACCATGACCCCGGCGCCAGTGCAGGACATCGTCGATGCCAAGCCGCTGCTGGTACTGGGCGATTCGATCACCACCGATCACATCAGCCCGGCTGGTAACATCAAGGCCGATAGCCCGGCGGGCGAATGGCTGATGCAACATCAGGTCGCCAAGGCCGATTTCAACTCCTACGGCGCGCGCCGCGGCCATCACGAAGTGATGATGCGCGGCACTTTTGCCAACATCCGGATCAAGAACGAAATGGTCCCCGGGATCGAAGGCGGGATGAGCAAGTACAACGGCGAGGTCATGCCGGTCTACGACGCCGCGATGCGTCACAAAGCCGATGGCACTCCGCTGGTGGTGGTCGCAGGCAAGGAATATGGCACCGGTTCCAGCCGTGACTGGGCCGCCAAGGGCACCAACCTGCTCGGCGTGCGGGCAGTGATCGTCGAAAGCTTTGAACGCATTCACCGTTCCAACCTGGTCGGGATGGGCGTGCTGCCACTCCAGTTCAAGGATGGCGACAGCCGCACGTCCTTGGGCCTCGATGGCGATTGCACCTACACCATCACCGGCGTCGCCGAAATGAAGCCGCGTCAGGATGTCGAAGTTGCGGTGACCCGCGCTGACGGCAGCCAGTTCGTGTTCACCGCGCTGTGCCGGATCGATACCGCCAACGAAGTCGAATACTTCATGAACGGCGGAATCCTGCAGTATGTGCTAAGGAAGCTGGCGGCTTAACCGCGCATCCAAAATCAGCGGGCGGGCGTTAGATCGTCCGCCCGCAAGCTTTGCTCCACAGATCGGTGCCTCAAACCCGCTCCGCGCGGCTGCGTCGGCTCGCGTGCTGCGCGCAACGGAAAAGGGCGGCCCTCGCGGACCGCCCTACCCCCCCAGGCTAATCGGGTAGATCGCCTGGTAAATCAGTCTGCCTTCTTGGCCAGCCGCTTGCGGCCGAGCACACTCGCGGCAGCAGCACCGAACAGCAGCATCATTGGCGGGGCCGGGACATCGTGGCCGCCGCTGGTGGTGCTGCTGGAAGTGGTATGCCCACCCGACGTATGGCCGCCGCTCGAGCTGGTTGAGCCCGACGAAGAGGTCGAGGTCGACGAGCTGGTCGACGATGACGAGCTGGTCGACGATGAGGAGCTGGACGAGGTCGAGCTCGACGAGGTGACATTGCCCGACGTCGACGACGAGGTGGACGAATAGTTGCCCGACGAGGTCGACACGTTGCCCGAAGTGGTGGTGCTGGTCACGCCGCCGGTCGAGGTCGAAACGCCGCCAGTTGAAGTGGAGACACCGCCGGTCGAGGTCGAAACGCCACCGGTTGAAGTGGAGACACCGCCGGTCGAAGTCGAAACGCCGCCGGTGGAAGTGGTCGTGCTGGAGGAAACCCCGCCGGTCGAAGTCGAAACGCCGCCGGTGGTG
>VFKS01000329.1 GCA_009885425.1 Novosphingobium sp. | reverse complement strand
TGCGGCTGGCGCGGTTCAACGCCCAGATCGATTTGCCGGATGAGCCGCGCAAGACTGCCGGATTTTTCACCGGCGTGCCCGCACCGGTCGGGGCAGGGCTGGTGTTCCTGCCGCTATACCTGTGGACGGTATCGGACAACGAACTGTTCCGCGATCCCCGGCTGGTCAGTGTCTGGCTGGTCGCGATGGCGTTTCTGATGATCTCGAGTGTGGCGACAATGAGCTGGGGCAAGTTGCGGCCACGGCGGGCACTGCGGCTCGAGGTGATCGCGCTGTTCGGCTTGGTCGGCGCCGCGCTGATTACGGAGCCGTGGTGGACCTTGATCGGAATCTGCGCTGTCTATCTGGCAATGCTGCCAGTGGGCATGATCGCTTATGCAAAGGTCAAGCGGCAGCGCGTCCGTCAAAACGACCCGGCAGACTGATCACTGCGCGCGGGCGCAGTGGCACAACCTTTCCGTCTTTGTACTGCACAACCACTTCGCGGGTCGTGAAGCGCATTTCCAGCGTTTCAGGACAATCGCGCAGTGCCTGCCGCAGCGCTGCGATCTGAGGGAGGGTGGTGCGAGCAGTCCGTACCAGAGAACCCAGCGCGAGCAGCGCGGAACAGGCCAGCAGCACTGAAAATTCTAACGCGAACATCACAAAATTCCTTCTCGCCGCCTGTGTATAGGCTTGTGGATAAACTACGGATGAACTAGAAAGTTCCTATTCCGTTCCATTAAACATTCGTGTTCCCTATTTGTTCCCGGGTGTCAAGCGGGAAAATCAGGGTGATGGCCTGGCGGTATCCGTGCGGTCCAGAATTTGTGCTGGATTTCCTGCCTGACCCCGGTTAAGGGCGCGCTGCCCACAGGTTCGGCAGTCCGCTGTTCCTGCCAAGCAAATCCACATGGGAAGCACCACATCCCGGTGCCGCAGCGGTAGTTTTCCGCACGGTTCCAGCTTCCCAGAGGTTAAACCGGAAGGAATTATCTTATGGCGGCTCCCGTCGTCACCATGCAGCAATTGATCGAGGCCGGCGCTCACTTCGGCCACCAGACCCACCGCTGGAACCCGCGGATGAAGCCGTATATCTTCGGCGCCCGCAACGGCATCCACATCCTTGACCTGTCGCAGACCGTTCCGCTGATGGCCCGTGCGCTCGATTTCATCGACGCCACTGTCCGCGCTGGCGGCAAGGTGCTGTTCGTCGGCACCAAGCGGCAGGCCCAGGACCAGATCGCGCAGAGCGCCCGCGCTTCGGGTCAGCACTTCGTCAACCATCGCTGGCTGGGCGGCATGCTGACCAACTGGAAGACCATTTCCGGTTCGATCAAGCGCCTCAAGACCCTTGAAGAACAGCTCGGTGGCGACACCGCCGGGCTGACCAAGAAGGAAGTCCTCAACCTGACCCGCGAACGCGACAAGCTGGAGATGTCGCTCGGCGGGATCCGCGACATGGGCGGCATTCCGGACGTGATGTTCGTGATCGATGCCAACAAGGAAGAACTGGCGATCAAGGAAGCCAACGTGCTGGGTATCCCGGTTGTGGCGATCCTCGATTCGAACGTTTCGCCCGATGGCATTTCGTTCCCGATCCCGGCCAACGATGACGCCAGCCGCGCCATCGCGCTGTATTGCTCGGCCGTGGCTGCTGCTGCGACCAAGGGCCGTCAGGAAGCTGTGGTTGATTCGGGCGTCGATGTCGGCGCGCTGGACGTCGCTCCGGTCGAAACCGCGGTAGTCGAAGTCGCCGAAGCACCTGCCGCCGAAGCTCCCGCCGCTGAAGAAGCTGCCGTTGTTGAAGCTGCTCCTGCCGAAGTGGCCGTCGAAGCCGCTGCTGAAGTACCCGCGACCGAAGCCTGACAGCTTCCGTCACAAAACTGTCGCGCGCCGGGGTCTATGGCCCCGGCCGCCAGACCATTTTCAAGAAGGATCAGTTCAATGGCCTATACCGCCACTGACGTGAAAAATCTGCGTGAGCGCACCGGCGCCGGCATGATGGATTGCAAAAAGGCAATGGAAGAAACCGACGGCGACATGGAAGCCGCAGTCGATTTGTTGCGCGCCAAGGGCCTCGCCGCCGTCGCGAAGAAGTCCAGCCGCACCGCCGCTGAAGGCTTGGTTGGCGTGGCCGTTTCGGGGACCAAGGGCGTTGCTGTCGAAGTGAACTCGGAAACCGATTTCGTCGCGAAGAATGAACAGTTCCAGGACTTCGTGCGCAACACCACCGAAGCAGCCTTGGTCGCTACTTCGGACGATGTCGAAGCACTGAAAGCTGCTGCTTATCCTGGCGGCGGCACTGTCGCTGACAAGCTGACCAACAACGTCGCCACCATCGGTGAAAATCAGCAGGTTCGCCGGATGAAGACCGTTTCGGTCTCCAGCGGTCTGGTCGTGCCCTACATGCACAACGCTGCCGCGCCGATGCTCGGCAAGATTGGCGTGCTGGTTGCGCTCGAATCCGAAGCTGGTGCAGATGTGCTCGAACCGCTCGGCAAGCAGATCGCGATGCACATCGCCGCGGCTTTCCCGCAGGCGCTGTCGGCTGATGATCTCGACCCCGAAGTGCTGGCGCGTGAACGCAAGATCGCGCTGGAAAAGGCCGTCGAGGAAGCGGCCAAGAACGGGAAGGAAATCCCGGCCGATATCCTCGCCAAGCGTGCCGATGGCGCCGCCGCGAAGTTCGCCAAGGACAACGCGCTGCTCAGCCAGGTGTTCGTGATGGACAACAAGACCCCGATCGCTCAGGTCGTCGAGCAGGCCGGAAAGGCCGCCGGCACCAAGATCGTGCTGAAGGACTACGTCCGCTTCCAGCTCGGCGAAGGCATCGAAAAGGAAGTCACCGACTTCGCCGCCGAAGTCGCTGCGGCTGCTGGTTTGGGCTGAACCTAGCCTTCAACGGAATCGAAAGGGCGCGGGCAGCGATGCTCGCGCCCTTTTCCTATGAATTATCGGTGCAGTTCTTGGCTTTGCCAGCCCAGCGGTATAAGGCCGCTCAAACCTTGAAAGAGCGATGCAACCGCCATGTCCAAGCCTGCCTATAAACGCATCCTGCTCAAGCTTTCCGGCGAAGTGCTGATGGGTAATCAGCAATTCGGGATCGATCCCGAATTCGTAGTGGAACTGGCCAAGGAAGTGAAAGCGGCCAAGGAAACCGGTCTCGAGATCTGTTTGGTGATTGGCGGCGGCAACATCTTTCGCGGGATGGCGGGGGCGGCCAAGGGGATGGACCGGGCCCAGGCCGATTACATGGGTATGCTCGCCACGGTGATGAACGCGCTCGCCATGCAGAACGCGCTGGAGCAGCTGGGGGTTCACACCCGGGTCCAGTCGGCGGTCGAAATGGACAAGGTCTGCGAACCGGTGATCCGCCGCCGGGCTGAGCGCCACCTTGAAAAGGGCCGTGTGGTGATCTTTGCTGCTGGCGTTGGCGCGCCGTACTTCACCACTGACAGCGGCGCGGCACTCCGCGCGGCGGAAATGCAGTGCGATGCATTGCTCAAGGGCACATCGGTGGACGGGATTTACGATAGCGATCCCAAGACCAATCCGGACGCAAAACGTTTTGATTCCGTCGATTACGACACAGTCCTCGCGCAAAACCTGAAAGTGATGGACGCCAGCGCGGTCGCGCTTTGCCGTGATAACGATATTCCGATCGTGGTCTTTTCGATCCGCGAGCCGGGCAACCTCGCCAAGGTTTTGCTGGGCGAAGGCGTTCAAACAGTTGTGAAAAAGGGGTAAGGCCATGGCCAAGTACGATAAGGCCGATCTGGAGCGCCGGATGAAGGGCGCGGTGGAATCGCTGCGCAGCGATCTGAACGGCCTGCGCACCGGCCGCGCCAACACCGCGCTACTCGATCCGATCGTGGTTGAGGTTTACGGTGCCAAAATGCCGCTTAATCAGGTTGCGACCGTTTCGGCGCCAGAGCCGCGGATGCTGTCGGTGCAGGTCTGGGACAAATCCAATGTCACGCCCGTCGAAAAGGCGATCCGTTCGGCTGGGCTGGGGCTCAACCCGATCAATGATGGCAACAACATTCGCCTGCCGATCCCCGATCTGACCGAGGAACGCCGCAAGGAACTGGCCAAGCTGGCGCATTCCTATGCCGAAAAGGCCCGCATCGCGATCCGCAACGTGCGCCGCGACGGGATCGACAACCTCAAGGCTGATGAAACCAAAAAGGAAATCTCGGAAGACGAACGCAAGCGCGGCGAAACCGAAGTGCAAAAGCTGACCGACGAGCAGATCAAGGCCGCTGACGAAGTCGCGGCGCAGAAGGAACAGGAAATCCTCGGCAAGTGACTTCGCAGCGCGCCCCCGTCGGCGCGCGCCATGTCGCCATCATTATGGATGGCAACGGGCGCTGGGCCAAAAAGCGCCACCTGCCGCGCGCGATGGGCCACCAGCGCGGGGTTGAG
>VFKS01000353.1 GCA_009885425.1 Novosphingobium sp. | reverse complement strand
GGCGGCTGGGTTGTTCGATGGATTGGTCGCGCGAACAGTTCACCATGGACCCGCATTTCACCAAGGCAGTGGTCAAGGTGTTCGTCGATCTGTTCAATCAGGGCCTGATCTACCGAGATAAACGCCTGGTCAACTGGGACCCCGCATTGAAGACCGCGATCAGCGATCTTGAGGTCGAGAACCGCGATGTACCGGGCCATATGTGGCACTTCAAATACCCGCTCGCCGGCGGGGAAAGCTATACCTACATCGAGCGTGACGGCGATGGCGCCGTGGTGTTCGAGGAGCAGCGCGATTACATTGCGATCGCTACCACCCGGCCCGAAACGATGCTGGGCGATGGCGCGGTGGCGGTGCATCCGGACGACGCGCGCTATGCTCCGATCGTCGGAAAGCTGTGCGAAATTCCGGTCGGTCCCAAGGCGCAGCGGCGGCTGATTCCGATTATTACCGACCTCTATCCCGATCCTGATTTCGGTTCGGGCGCGGTCAAGATCACCGGCGCGCACGATGCCAATGACTATGACGTGGCCCGCCGCAACAACATTCCGATGTACCGCCTGATGGATGAAGCCGCGCAGATGCGGGCCGATGGCGCGCCCTATGCCGAAGTATCAGCCCGCGCGCAGGAAATCGCCGCCAGTGGCAAGCTCGACCCGGCCGAAATCGACGCGCTCAATCTGGTGCCAGAAGCCTATCGCGGGCTCGACCGCTATGCCGCACGCAAAGCGGTGATCGCCGATATCGACGCCGAAGGGCTGATGATCGGGGTTGAGGACAAGATGATCGTCCAGCCGTTTGGCGACCGCGGCGGGGTGGTGATCGAACCGATGCTGACCGACCAGTGGTACGTCAACGCCGGTGAACTGGCGAAAGCGCCGCTGGACGCGGTGCGTTCGGGTGCGGTCGAGATTGTGCCCAAGAGCTGGGAAAAGACCTTCTTCAACTGGATGGAGAATATCCAGCCGTGGTGTGTCAGCCGCCAGCTGTGGTGGGGGCACCAGATCCCGGCGTGGTATGCCGAAGACGGCGAGATCTTTGTCGCCGAGAGCGAGGAAGCGGCGCAGGCGCTCGCCGGGGACCGCAATATCACCCGCGACGAGGACGTGCTCGACACCTGGTTTTCCAGCGCGTTGTGGCCCTTTGCCACGCTGGGCTGGCCGGATGAGACTGAACTGGCGGGGCGCCATTTCCCCAACGACCTGCTGATTTCCGGCTTTGACATCCTGTTCTTCTGGGATGCCCGGATGATGATGATGGGGCAGGCGATGACCGGGCAGAACCCGTGGCCACGGCTCTATTTGCATGGCCTCGTCCGCGCGCCGGACGGGCAAAAGATGTCCAAGTCCAAAGGCAACGTGGTCGATCCGCTCGGCCTGATCGACCAGTTCGGCGCTGATGCGCTGCGGTTCTTCATGGCGGCGATGGAAAGCCAGGGCCGCGACATCAAGATGGATGAACGCCGGGTCGAAGGCTACCGCAACTTCGCCACCAAGCTGTGGAACGCGGCGCGGTTCTGCCAAAGCAACGGGATCGGTGCATCCGCCACGCTGGCCGCCCCGGTGGCGACCAGCGCGGTCAACAAGTGGATCATCGGCGAAGTGGTCGAAACGCTGGCCACGCTCGATCAGGCAATGGCCGACCTGCGCTTTGATGCCGCCGCCAACGCGATCTACCACTTCGTCTGGGACCAGTTCTGCGATTGGTACATCGAACTGATCAAGGGCAATTTCGACGCCGAAACCAAAGCCGTGGCCGGGTGGGTGCTCGACCAGATCCTGGTGATGCTGCACCCGTTCATGCCGTT
>VFKS01000301.1 GCA_009885425.1 Novosphingobium sp. | reverse complement strand
GAATAGAATGCGCCAAACCGGTTCTATTCGTTGCGACGGGACTCGACTAGTTGCTTTAAAAAGTGCCACATGGCGGCGGCGAAACAGTTTCGGATCGAGGGGGTTACAATCGTCAAGCTGGCTGGCAGTCCTGGACAAGGCGAGGCCAAACTTAGCAACGCTGCAGTCCTTTCGCTGGTCTATGCCACCGGGCAGCGGCCGACGCTTGACGCATTGTCAGAACTGACCGCGCGTCCGGGCGCGATGCAGCGCTTTTCGATCAGCCACATCCCGCAGGGCGATGCCGTTTGGGCCGAACTGTTATCAGCGGGCCTGACCTATGATTGCCGCGGGCTGGCGCCGGGCGAACCGGCTGCGCAACCGGGCCGAGGAACCATGCTGGGCCTGCCGGATATCCCGGAAGGTGAAGCGATCTCGCTCGAGCCTGCACCGCATCTCGCCGAAGGACGGGGGTTGTTGCCCGTGGTCAAGGTACTGGCCGGGGTTGGGGCAGAGCTGGCCCATTTGCCGGGATTGACCGGGGTTTACTGGCAGCCGGCACGGTGCTGGATGGCGGCGAAGTACTTTCGCGGCGTGGTCGCAGAATGGCTTGGCGGGGGGGCCTTTCCGGCATTGGGGCTGACCGCGCTGCAACGCGAGAACGATGGTGCGATGGTATCGGTCGGGCTCGATTTCCTGATCGGGCAGGAGCTGCGGTTTGAGCCGCACCGGCGGCTGGTCCCTGGCGCAATTGCCCGGATCGCGATGCGGCTGATCCACAGCCTGATCGAAAGCGGTCCGCAGATGGAGCGGGCTGACTATATCGGCCCGGACGGTGAGCGCTTGCTGCTGGAACCGATCAAAGACGGCCATCAACTCCGGGTTCTGCTCCGCCGGTGAAAGCGGGCGGGGACACAGGGGCAGCATCGTCTGTGCGGTCTGGCCGTTCGGGGAATGGTTGGCATGGTGAGGGCGGCCGTGGCTGATCAGGATCGGCTCGCGCCGACTGTAGGGACCGATCTTGGGCGAACAGAAGCTGCATCCGGGGCCGCCGCGCTGCCGGATAGCTGGCTGGCCAGCCACGCGACTGGCGATGGCGAAGCTGGCTTCCGGCAG
>VFKS01000415.1 GCA_009885425.1 Novosphingobium sp. | reverse complement strand
CGGCGCGCAGTTTCTCGGTGCTCTACCTCAAGGGCGGCAAGCTGATCGCCTGCGATGCGGTGAACATGATCAAGGACTATGTCCAGGCCCGCAAGCTGGTCGAGGAAGGCGCCGTGATCGCGGCTGAGGACTTGGCTGATGTCAGTCGTCCGCTGAAAGAGCTGGACCGACTCTAGTTGGTTTCCCGCCGATAGGCTGGGAGCGCGAGGCCGAAATGGATCGCACCGGCGCGCAGCGTAAACCCCGCCAGCGCGGCCAGTGTCCAGCCCAGTTCGCGCGGCAGCTCCAGCACGGCGGCCCCGGCACACAGCGCCGAAGCCAGCGCAGCGGCGGTGACGTAGATTTCCGGACGGATGATGATTGAGGGCCGCCCGGCCAGCACATCGCGGATCACCCCGCCAACGCAGCCGGTGATCACCCCCATCAGCACTGCCGCGACCGGGGCCACACCAAAGGCCAGCGCCTTGGCCGTGCCCAGCACCGCATAGGCGGCGAGGCCGGCGGCATCGGCATAGTCGAGCAGTTTGCCTTCCCACCACTTGCGCGGGGTGAACCAGGCGATCAGCGCTGTGGCGAGGCAAACCGGCGCGACCCACGGATCGCGGACCCAGAACACCGGCGCGCCGATCAGCAGATCACGAACCGATCCGCCGCCGACCCCGGTGACCAGCGCAAAGAAGGCCATGGTCACAAAGGTCTGCCGCATCTGTGCCGCGAGCAGCGCGCCGGTCAGCGCGAACACCGCGGTTCCGGCGAGATCGAGTACGGCGGGGATTTGGGGCAGAGTGGCGCTCATCGCCTCGCGCGCCTGCGCCGGAACAGCAATGTGGTGCCAAACAGACTGGTTATCATTGCGGCGGCGCCGAACACCCACAGCAGGACGTGGCTGGTATTCTCCCGCCCCATCGGGTCCATGATGTGCAGCCCCCACATGAAATCGTAAGCCCGCCACCAGCCGGTTCGCAGCGCCAGCACTTCGCCCGTATCGGCGTCGATGTAGACGGTGGTGCCGTCTGCAAATTGCGCCTGCCAGCTTGGCCGTTCGCGGCGCAGGTCGAGTGGAGCCTGATCGGCAGCAAAGCGGCGGATCGCGGTAACCCGGGCGCCGCCAGCCAGCGCGGTCTCGGCCAGATAGCGCGCCTCGATCACGCCGACCGGGCCGAGCGGTTTGCCATCGGCAGCAGACCACCGACCCGCGCCTTGATCGCTAAAACTCGCCACCCACACCGGCCGACCGCCTTCGTCGATCAGCGCCAGCTTGCTGGCAGGCTCTGTCAGGGTCGGAATGACCAGTTTGGCGGTATCGAGCGGCGCCGCTTCGGCGCGCAGGGCCGCGCCGCGCACCTGGTCGATCGGGCGGAGCGTCATGAACAGGCCGCTTATAGTCCACAGCACCAGCGGGATTGCCGCCAGCCAGCCGAGCCAGATATGCCAGCGGGCAAAGCGCTGCATCAGGTGGCGCGCGGCCATGCCGCCCTATTCCTCGATGTGCTCGCGCAGCTTGTCCATGAGCATCTGGACGCGCGTGGCCGCTTCGGTGAAGGTCACGATGTCTTCACGGCTGTTGTTCATCCGCGCCTCCTTGGCGGCCTCGGCATAGCCTTCCAGATCGACTTCGAGGGCATCGACCAGCATCTCGAGTTCGTCTTGGGTGAATTTCAGGGTGATTTCGGCCATGGTCTGCGCTTTCGAGATTAGATGTGGATTGGTTTGCCGGTCACCGCCATCGCGGCTTCCTTGACGGCTTCGGCATGGGTCGGGTGGGCGTGGCAAGTATAGGCGATGTCTTCGGATGTAGCGCCGAATTCCATCGCCAGCGCGACTTCGGCGATCATCGTTCCGGCCAGTGTCGAGATGATCCAGGCGCCGAGCACCTTGTCAGTGCCGGCGTCGGCGATGACTTTGACAAAGCCGTCGGGCTCATGGTTGGTCTTGGCGCGGCTGTTGGCCATCATCGGGAACTTGCCGACCTTGATGCTGAGCCCTTGTTCCTTGGCCTGTTCCTCGGTCAGGCCGACGCCGGCAAATTCGGGGTTGGTATAGACCACGCCCGGGATCACCGCATGGTTGACGATGCCGATCCCGGTGGCGATGTATTCGGCCACCGCAATGCCCTCATCCTCGGCCTTGTGCGCGAGCATCGGCCCGGGGATGACGTCGCCGATCGCCCAAACCGATGGCACCTTGGTACGGAAGTCATGGTCGGTGTCGATTTG
>VFKS01000179.1 GCA_009885425.1 Novosphingobium sp. | reverse complement strand
CTGTTCCTGTTCAGCGAATTTTCGATGATGCCCAAACTGACCAAGAAGGTCCCGTTCCTGAAGGGTGCGCGCGTGTCCTTCCGGATCGAGAACCTGTTCGGCTCGGTCCAGAAGGTGACCGATGGCAGCGGGGCGGTGCCGATCTCGTACCAGCGCGATTACCTTGATCCGCGCGGCCGGGTGATCAGCATAGAATTGCGCAAGATGTTCTGAATGTCCCCCCCGCCGGTGGGCGGGGAGGAATTCGCCTTAGCGGAACACCGCCAGTAGCAGGTGCAAGGTCAGCGCCATCAGGCACAGGCTGGACAGCGCGAACAGCGCAAAGCGCGGCATCACCTTGTTGACCGTCGCCTGGAACACCGAGTGGACGATCCGCAGGGCGACATAGGCCCAGGCGATCGTGGCGTTCAGGCCGTTGCCCTGACCGATAAAGGCCAGCGCCAGCGCGACCGCATAGAACACTGTAGGCGCTTCGTGCAGGTGGTTGTAATTGTGCGCTTTCCACTGGATTTCGCGCGGGATAAGGCCTTCCAGCATCGCGCCGGTCCAACCTTGATCGGCGCCGGCCTCAGTCGGCTTGGGCAGCTTGTTGATCGCCGGGATCCGGGTGGCATACATCCAGACCCACATCACCATGGTCCAGCCAGCCAGAACTGCCAGCGGCTTGAGAATTTCTTGTTCCATTATGCGGCCCCCATGCCCAGTGCAGTCAATTCAAACGCGTGGATCGCCAGCAGCAGCAGGCAGATCGTTGACAGGATAAAAAGCGAAAAGCGGATCGTTACCGTGTTGACGGTCGCCTGCCAGATCGAATGGATCACCCGCAGGCCGACATAGCCCCAGGCTATCGCCACATCGCCCGGATTGGGCCCCATCAGCGCGATGATCACTACGACCGGATAGAAGATCGTCGGCTGTTCCATCAGATGGGTGTAATTGTGGGATTTCCAGTTGACGCTGTCAGGCAGCACGCCTTCCAGATCGACCCCGCGGCCGCCGGGCTTGGCTGCGCCCATTCCGCCGGGTGCCTTGAACATCGGCGGCAGCCGGGTGGCGGCCATCCACATCAGCATGACTATCGACCACAGCACCAGCGCGGCGGCTGGTGCGAGCATTTGCGCTTGCATGGTAATTTCTCCCCCTCGTCTCTTCAGGACCCGTGGGCGGCAAGGTGTTCCCGATGCAACCGATTGTCAATTGCAACTAATCCTTGCTGGTCAACACCTCAGCAAAGGCGGCGGCATCGGTGTTACCGCCCGACAGGATCACCACCGTGCGGCCATCGACTGGCACTTTCCCCGCGAGCACCGCCGCCAGCGCCGCCGCGCCGCCGGGTTCGATCACCAGATGGAGTTTGGAAAAGGCCCAGCGCTGGGCCGCGCGAACCTCTGCCGGGGTAACCATCAGGCCGCGCGGCACGCGGCCCTTCAGCACGGCAAAGTTGATCGGACGGGTCGCCGGGGTTTGCAGCGCATCGCAGGCAGTTGGGTGCTTGGGATCGGGCACGCCGATAATCTCGCCCGCCTCCAGGCTCAGCCGCACGTCATCCCAGCCTTCGGGTTCGACCGGAACGATTTCGGCATCGGGGCAGGCCAGCGCGAGCCCGGCTGTCAACCCGCCGCCGCCGCAAGGGCAGATAAGCCGGGTCGGCGCGCCGTGTCCGCGCGCGGCCAGTTGTGCGATGATTTCGGTGCCGGTGCTGCCTTGGCCTTCGATCACCCATGCATCGGCGAAAGCGTGGACGAGGGTCGCGCCAGACTGATCGACCAGCCGCTGCGCCACGGCGTCGCGGTCCTCACCTCCGGGCCGGTCATACACCACCACATTGGCGCCATAGCCGCGGGTGGCATCCAGTTTCACCTGCGGCGCGTCATTCGGCATGACAATGGTCGCGGCAATCCCCAGCCGCTGCGCCGCCCAGGCCACGCCCTGGGCATGGTTGCCGCTCGAAACGCCTACCACGCCGTGGGCGCGTTCCGCGTCCGACAGATCGGTCAGCCGGTGCCAGGCCCCGCGAATCTTGAACGCGCCCACCGGCTGGAGGTTCTCGGCCTTGAACCACACCAAAGTGCCGTTGACCTCTGCCTCAAGCAGGGGTGTATTCGGCAACAGATCGGCTATCTTGGCCGCCGCACGGGCGACTCCTGCGGCGTTGGGCGTGTGCATTTGTTGTGCGGTCATGAAACAATTCTATATGCGCGGAATTCTGCGGCAAGGAGATTCGAGCAGTGAGCAAGGTTCTGGTGATTGGTGCGGGCGGCGTAAGCTCGGTCTGCGTCCACAAAATGGCGATGAACTCGCAGATTTTCAGCGAGATCCACCTCGCCAGCCGGACCCGGTCCAAGTGCGATGCGATTGCCACATCGGTACTCGAGCGGACCGGGCAGGTGGTTCACACCTATGAGATCGACGCGGAGGAAGTCCCCGCGCTGACCCGGTTGATCCAGCAGATCGGGCCCGAACTGGTGGTCAATCTGGCGCTGCCCTATCAGGACCTGCCGATCATGGACGCCTG
>VFKS01000332.1 GCA_009885425.1 Novosphingobium sp. | reverse complement strand
CCGACCTGCGGGGCTTCGCGCCGGGCGCGGGTTTCAAGGTCATAGAGCCAATGCCCGCCTTCGAGCACGATCTGGACAAAGCAATTGGGCCGGGCTGGAATCACCCGCCGGGTCATCTCGCCCCGTCCGGCGATCTCACCGCCAACGTAGCCGATCAGACAGGACTGAAGTTCGGGACGCGCGCTATCAATCAGGGTAATCTTCACCCTAGTTCCTCCAAGAGGCGCAACCCATGTTTTATTCTGTTATGCTTGATCCTTAGCTTCGCGTTCGGCTTCGCGCCAGCCTATATCGCGCCGGTAGAAACCATCCGGGAAATAGATTTTCTCCGCCGCTGCATAGGCCGCCTGCTGGGCCGCGCTGACCGAATTGGCGCGGGCCGTAGCGTTCAGCACCCGGCCGCCATTGGCCACCAGTTCGTCGCCGTTCAGCGCGGTTCCGGCATGAAATACCTTGGCCCCGCTTGCTTCGGCAGCAGCAATCCCGCCAATCGCCCCGCCCTTCACCGGGGCGTCGGGATAGCCCTTGGCCGCGATCACCACAGTCAGAGCGGTATCGTCTGAAAAGCGCGGACTTGGCAGTGTGGCCAACCGGCTTTCCGCAGTGGCCAGCAGCAGCTCGGCCAGATCGCCCTCATACCGCAGCATCAGGACCTGGCATTCGGGATCGCCGAACCGGGCATTGTACTCGATCAGCTTGACTCCCTCGCGGGTCAACATCAGCCCGGCATAGAGCACGCCCGAATAGGGCATCCCTTCGGCTGCCATGCCCTGCACGGTTGGCACTATAATGCGCTCCAGTGCTTCTGCCTCGAGCAGCGGAGTCAGTACGCGGGCCGGGCTATAGGCGCCCATACCGCCGGTATTGGGCCCGACATCACCATCGCCGACCCGCTTGTGGTCCTGCGCAGATCCGAACGGGACCACGGTATGGCCATCGGTAATCGCAAAGAAGCTGGCTTCTTCGCCGTCCATGAACTCTTCGATCACCGCTTCGGCCCCGGCCGCGCCAAACCGGCCGGAAAAGATCTCGCGCACCGCCCCTTCGGCCTCGGCCTGGGTCATGGCGACGGTCACGCCTTTGCCCGCGGCCAGCCCATCGGCCTTGATCACCACCGGGATCGGGAAAGCAGCCAGCGCGGTCAGTCCTTCGGCCTCCGTAGTAACGCGCCGGAACCCTGCGGTGGGAATTCCGTGCCGTTCGCACAATTCCTTGGTGAAGGCTTTCGAGCCTTCGAGTTGGGCCGCGGCCTTGCTTGGCCCGAACACCGGCACCCCGGCGCCGCGCAGGCTATCGGCCAGCCCATCGACCAGCGGCGCTTCTGGCCCGATCACGACCAGCCCAATCCGCTGAGCTTCGCAAAAAGCCAGCACCGCAGCGTGGTTTTCGGCGTTCAGCTCGACCAGCTCGGCGTGCTCGGCTATTCCGGGATTACCCGGGCTTGCGAACAATTTGCCGCACAACCGGGATTGCGCCAGCTTCCAGGCCAGCGCATGTTCACGCCCGCCCGATCCCAACAACAGGATATTCATGTCAGCGCCGCCTTATCCGCAAGAAGAACCCGCCGGGCTGGTAGCGAAGGAAGCAGCGGGCGACAACGCCGTAGCGCTCTCGGTCAGCGAGATTTCCGGATTGCTGAAGCGGGTGGTCGAAGATCGCTTTGGCTATGTCCGGGTGCGCGGTGAGATCAGCGGGTTCAAACGCGCCGCCTCGGGCCACATCTATATGGCGCTCAAGGACGAGAATGCGCGGCTTGAGGCGGTGATGTGGCGCGGCACCACCCAGCGGCTCAATTTTCAGCCGGAGGATGGGCTGGAAGTCATCGCCACCGGCAAACTCACCACCTATCCGGGGCGCTCGAACTATCAGCTGGTGATCGAGCGGATGGAAGTGGCGGGCGAGGGAGCGCTGCTGGCGCTGCTGGCTCGCAACAAGGCTCGGTTTGAAGCTGAGGGGCTGTTCGATCCGGCCCGCAAGCGCGCGCTGCCTTATGTGCCGCGCGTCATCGGCGTGGTCACGTCCCCGACCGGAGCGGTGATCCGCGATATTCTTCATCGCTTGTCAGACCGGTTTCCATGCCAGGTGCTGGTCTGGCCGGTGCTGGTGCAGGGGCAGGGCGCGGCCGAGCAGGTGGCCGCAGCGGTGCGGGGGTTTTCGGCCTTGACGCCGGGCGGAGCGATGCCCCGTCCCGATCTGGTGATCGTCGCGCGCGGCGGCGGCTCGATCGAAGATCTGTGGGCCTTTAACGAAGAGGTGGTGGTCCGCGCGGTTGCCGATTGCACCATCCCGATAATCTCAGCCGTGGGGCATGAGACTGACACCACCCTCTGCGATTTTGCCGCCGATCGCCGCGCGCCAACCCCGACGGCGGCCGCTGAGATGGCCGTGCCAGTGCGGGCCGAGCTGATCAATAGCCTTGGCGAACTGGCCTTGCGGGGGCGCCGCGCGGTGCTGCGCCCGCTCCAGCTCGGGCGTGAAAGGCTGGCGGCGCGGGCCGAGCGGCTTCCGGCACCGCAGGCGCTGCTTACCCCGCACGCTCAAAGGCTTGATGAACTGGCCGAGCGTTTGCGGCGCGGGCTATCTGATCGCACCCAGTTAGCGCGCGGCCAGCTCCAGCGGGTTGCGGGCGGGCTTTCCGCGCCCTTGCTCAAGGCCCGGGTCAGCGCCGCGCAGGGCAGGCTGGATGGGCTGGCCCGGCTGTTCCTTTCACTCAATCCCGACACGGTACTGGAGCGCGGCTATGTCCGCATCACCGGACCCGATGGGCGAACCCTGACGAGCCGGGCATTGGCCGCGCAGGAATCCACGCTGGCTTTGCACTTTCACGACGGGGACCTTGCGGTTTCAACCGGCTCCGCGCCAGTCCGTGCGCCAATCCGGCCCAAAACCGCGCCGCGCCCGGACGATGGCCCACAGGGTAAATTGCTCTGAAAGCTATGGCTTGCTAAAGCCCCGCCATGTTGATGAATTCTGCCGATCGCCCCGCCATGCTGTTTTACCAGCCCAATGGCTTTCGCGTGCTCAGCCCGGGCAGCCATGTGATCTGCGCGGTCAGCGCTGAAGCGGTGCCGCTAGAGGCGCTGCGCTATTGGAGCGCGGACAAGCAGGAAGCCTATGCCAGCGCTGAACTCGCCACCCGGCGGCTGACCGGCCAAGCATGAGGCGGCGGCTGTTTCTGGCTGGCGGCGGCGCGCTAGCCGGACTGGGGCTGTGGCGCGCGCGCGGGCTGGCAGCTGAAACGCTGGGGCT
>VFKS01000359.1 GCA_009885425.1 Novosphingobium sp. | reverse complement strand
TGGTGGCGGACAACCCGCTGTTTGGGCCATCACCCATCAACCCCAGCGGGTTCAGCTATCCCGCCACCCGCTCGTTCGCCAACATCCCAGAGCAGGCTGTCGGAGACCCCAAGCCGGCGCCCTATCTGGGCGAACACAGCGCGGAAATCCTGACAGAGCGGCTGGGGCTGTCTTCTGGCCAGATCGCCAAATTGATAGACCGAGGTGTTGTCGGCACTTCAGACAAGGATACGAAATGACCCTTCGCCGCGCTGCCATTGTCGCTCCCGTTCGCACCGCCGTTGGCAAGTTCGGCGGCAGCCTGGCCCCGCTGACCGCCGGGCAATTGGGTGCGACCATCCTAAAGGCGCTGATGGAGCGCACCAAGATTGACCCGGCTCGCGTCGACGATGTGATTTTCGCCCAAGGATACGGCAGCGGCGAAGCGCCGTGCATTGCGCACTGGTCGTGGCTGCTCGCGGGCCTGCCTGAGGAAGTCCCCGGCTATCAGCTCGATCGGCGCTGCGGGTCGGGCCTGCAGGCGATCGTCAATGCGGCGATGATGGTCCAGACTGGGGTTTCGGACGTGGTCGTGGCGGGCGGCTGCGAATCGATGTCCAACGTCGAGCATTACTCCACCGACATCCGCAAAGGAGTGCGCGCTGGGAACCTGACACTGCATGACCGGCTGACCCGCGGAAGGGTGATGAGCCAGCCAATTGAACGCTACGGTGTGATCAGCGGCATGATCGAAACCGCGGAGAACCTCGCCAAGGACTGGAACATTAGCCGCGAAGCCTGCGATGCTTATGCCGCGCGCAGCCACAGCCGCGCCGCTATGGCTTGGGCTGAGGGTAAGTTCGCCGATGAACTAGTCCCGGTCGAAATTCCGCAGAAGAAGGGCGATTCCGTGGTGTTCGACCACGATGAAGGCTACCGCGCCGATGCCACCCCAGACTCGCTGGGCAAGTTACGCGCACTCGAAACCAAAATGCCTGGTGCCGTGGTAACCGCTGGGAACGCCAGCCAGCAGAACGACGCGGCTGCCGCCTGTCTGGTGGTGGCTGAGGACAAGCTGGAGGAGTTGGGCCTCGAACCGATCGCATGGTTCCACTCGTGGGCGGCAGCGGGCTGCGATCCCAGCCGGATGGGTTTTGGCCCAGTCCCCGCGACCGAGCGGCTGTTCGCCCGCAACGGGCTGTCGATGAATGACATGGGGCTGATCGAACTCAACGAAGCTTTTGCGCCGCAGGTTTTGGCTTGCCTCAAGGGTTGGGGTTGGGCGGACGATGACAGCCGTCACGAAATTCTCAACGTCAATGGTTCGGGCATTTCGCTGGGCCACCCGATCGGCGCCACCGGCGGACGGATTCTAGCCAACCTGACCCGCGAAATGCAGCGCCGCGATGTTCGCTATGGCCTTGAAACCATGTGCATCGGCGGCGGGCAGGGGATCGCAGCAGTGTTTGAAAAGGCATGAGCATCGATCTCGGCCATGTCTTAGGCGCGGCGCAGGGCTATCGCGA
>VFKS01000551.1 GCA_009885425.1 Novosphingobium sp. | reverse complement strand
TTGACCAGCGTGATCCCGCTCTTGTCCGGCCGGGTCAGGTGATAGGCCGGCATCTGATGGCGCCGCCAGGCCGTGTCGGACAGTTTTTCGCGCGCGTTGTCGCTTGGCCCATCAAGCTGCAATCCGCCCGCGCCAGTCAGCGCGGTATAGCCATCCTTGCCCAGTTGTTGCCCGGCCCAGTCAACAAATTCATCGACATAGCGGTGATAGTTGGTGAACAGGATGAAGCGCTGAAAGTCCTCGATCCGGGTCCCGGTATAGTGTGCCAGCCGGGCTAGGCTGAAGTCGGTCCGCAGGCCATCGAACAGTGCCAGCGGGATTGTCTGGTCGGCATTGGTCAGCTCAATCCCATCGGCCAGCTCGTCGCCGATCAGGGCGAGTTCGGTGGTCGGAAAATGCTTGGCCAGATCGGGCGGGCTGAGCGAGCCAAGGCCAGAGCTGGCATCGATCACATAGGGAAACGGAATTTCCTGCGCCGAGGGAGCAACCTCAACCTCGATCGCATAGTCATCGGCCAGCAGGCTCAGCTGTTCGGACAGATAGTCCGCAAACAGCGCCGGGCGGGTGACGGTGGTAGCAAAAGTGCCGCTGCGGCCGAGCCGCCCGAATGATCGCTTCAGGTCCGGCCGAGTTTCAACCCCGGCATAGTGGATCCGCAGTTCGGGATAGCACCAGGCCTTGTCGGCACGCCGTGAAGGGGGGGGAAGGGTGCCGTCTGCCGCAAAGTTCGTGATGTCGCTTTGCAGGGTGGAGACGGCTAGTTCGTATACGCGGACCAATTCCGCGATGATTGTTTCTGTCGTTTGCATCGCAGGCGTATAACCACATCTGCGTGCCATTTCAATTGCGGAGCGGCGTGGTCAGTCCTTGTTGCGGGTATCGAAGCGCGCTTCGCCGATTTCATCGCCGTGTTCGCGGACAAACCGGGCCAGCCGAATCGCGCCCCACAGCAGCCCGATCCCGCCGATTCCCAGCAGTGCGAAATCCACCCAGGCCTCCGCTTGCTGGCCCAGCTTCAGCAGGATCAGCAGGCCGGTGATGGTCAGCACATAGACCCCGCCCCGTGTTGCCCTCGATTGGTTTTGCGGTTGATCTTCCATGCATGCATGGCTGCCACAGCCGCTCCATCTTGACCAACGAAAAGGGGGCGCCGAAGCACCCCCTGATCGGTTTGGAATGGAGCGAAAGGCTTAGCCTTCGGCTTCTTCCTCGGCTTCGGCTTCGGCAGCAGGTTCTGCTGCATCGGCGCGGGCCGCTTCTTCTTCGGTCATTTCGCCGTTACCGGCTTCGAAGTCAGTCGCTGCGGCAGCCGCAACGTCGTCATCGAACATGGCCCTGAGGACGTCAACGCCCTGGGCCTGCTGCTCAGCTTCGTCAGTCGAGCGGGCGACGTTGACCTTGACCATCACGGCCACTTCCGGGTGCAACGTAACCTTGACGTCGAACACGCCGATGGTCTTGATCGGGCGTTCCAGCACGACGGTCGACTTGGCGATGTTTGCGCCATCGGCGTTGAGCGCGTCAACGATGTCGCGCACCGAAACCGAACCATAAAGCTGGCCGGCGTTCGACGAAGCGCGGATCAGCACTACCGATTTGCCTTCGACATTGGCCGAGTGCAGTTCGGCTTCACCGCGGCGGCTGGCATTGTCAGCCTCGATCTTCGAGCGATTGGCTTCGAAGACCTTGCGGTTGGCGTCGTTGGCGCGCAGCGCCTTCTTGTTGGGCAGCAGGAAATTGCGGGCGTAGCCGTCCTTGACGGAGACTACGTCGCCGATCGTGCCGAGCTTCTCGATCCGTTCGAGGAGGATGATATCCATGGGTATTCTCCCCTTACTTCACGAGGTAGGGCAGCAGCCCTACGTGGCGGGCACGCTTGATCGCCTGACCCAGTTCGCGCTGCTTCTTGGCGGAAACGGCGGTGATCCGCGAAGGCACGATCTTGCCACGTTCGGACATATAGCCCTGCAGCAGACGCGTGTCCTTGAAATCGATCACGGGTGCGTTCTTGCCCGAGAACGGGCAGCTCTTGCGGCGGCGGAAAAATGCGCGGGCCATGGTTTAATACTCCTCGCGTTCGCGGCGCTTGGTGCGCTCACGGTCTTGCTTGCGCATCTGCACCGAGGGGCCTTCTTCGTGGGTTTCAACCCGAACGGTCAGCCAGCGGATCACATCTTCGTTGATCCCGGTCTGGCGTTCCAGCTCGGCCACGACGCCGGCGGGGGCATCGATGTTGAGCAGCACGAAGTGCGCTTTGCGGTTGCGCTTGATCTTGTAAGCGAGGTTCTTGAGGCCCCAGGCTTCGGTCTTGGTGACCTTGCCCTGTCCGGCTTCGACAATCTCGGTGGCGGTGGCGGCCAGCGCATCAACTTGCGCTTGGCTAAGGTCCTGGCGAGCCAGGAACACGTGCTCATAGAGAGCCACGGCATATCCTTTCATCATTCAACCGATCGCTGGCTGATCCGCACGATTGCGGGGCCCCTCCGGCTTTCTTCGATTTCCACGCGGGAGCGCGGAAGTGGCGGCCTTTATCAAAAGCCCCCGCAAAGGCAAGCGCTTTGCTGTTCTGCTTGAAAGCACGGGCCAAGTGCCGCACAGGAATGCCCACCACCCAGGGGAGTTTGCGTTCCATGCCTACCGGCCTCGTTGCACTGCTTGATGACATTTCAGTGATTGCCAAGATGGCTGCCGCGACCATCGACGATGTCGGCCTTGCCGCGGCGAAGGCCGGGTCCAAGGCGGCCGGCGTGGTGATCGACGATGCGGCGGTCACTCCTTCCTATGTCACCGAATTCACGCCCGACCGCGAACTGCCGATCATCAAGAAGATCGCGCTGGGCAGCCTCAAGAACAAGCTGCTGATCCTGTTGCCGGCCGCGCTGCTGCTCAGCGAGTTTCTGCCCGGGGTGGTTACCCCGCTGCTGATGCTGGGTGGGCTATACCTGTGTTTCGAAGGCGCGGAAAAAGTCATCGAGAAGCTCGGCGGGGAAAAGCACGGTGAAACGCTGGGCGATGCTATCACTGACATGGCGGAGTTTGAAAAGGAGCGCACTTCTGGCGCGATCCGAACCGACTTCATCCTCTCGGCCGAGATCATGGCGATTGCGCTCGCCGAAGTAGCGGGTGAGCCGCTGTTCAGCCGGGGCATTATTCTGGCGCTGGTTGGGATCGTGATCACCATCGTCGTCTATGGCGTGGTCGCACTGATCGTGAAGATGGACGATATCGGCCTGCATCTGGTCGAAAATCGCCACACCGCGTTTGAAAAGAAGCTGGGCCGGGGGCTGCTCCTTGCGATGCCGCGCTTGTTGGCGGTGCTGTCAGTGGTGGGCACATTAGCGATGCTGTGGGTCGGCGGCGGGATTATCCTGCACGGCCTGCACGAGACCGGAGTACACGGGCCCTATGAAGCGGCCCACGCTGTACAGCTTTGGGTTGAGCACGCCACAGGCGGGCTGGGCGGAGCGCTCGGCTGGTTGACCTATGCGTTGCTATCGGCGCTGGTTGGGCTGGCACTGGGGGCGGTTGTCGCCGTGGCAGTGCACACAGTGCAGAAGGTTCGCGGCAAGGCGGCGCACTGACCTTACTACCAATCGCCCGACAGGTTTTCGCTAAAGCCCTGTGACTGGTCGCTTTCGCTTCTGCTGCTTGAACGGGTGCCATGCAGGATCGCCGGGTTCGATTTCAGCTGCGGATAGATCGTGTTGGCATTGGCGATTTCTTCGCGGGTCAGGGTGATCGATCCGGCGGGGGTCTTGAAGGTCGCGGTGGGACTGCCGGTCAGTTGCCTTGCGCCCCAGACGCCAACGTCAGAACTTGGCATCCGGGCAATCCGGATCGCTTCGATCATGAATGGCTCGTTTGGTGAAGCGACCAGCTCCATCGGATTGCGTTTCTGCTTCGGCGGAGCAGGCGCGGGTTCATCGCCGCCCGATGGCATAACTACACTGATCAGCACCATTAGCACGATGCAGCCACCCAGTCGCAACTCGTTGCCGAACTGCGCCCGAAATTCCTCTAGGTTAGCGAGGAAATCTTTGATTTGCGCCATCGCCTAGTTCGAACCCCAGCCGCCGTCTTGGCCCGGATCATAAACGGGAATGTCTGAACTGTCCTGCTTGGAGCGGCGGGGCTTGGACTTGTTCGCGCTTGCTCCCCAGCCCGCGTCGTCGTCTGGCGCACTGGGAGTCTGGCCCGCGGTCATCTCGCTCGATGTTGACCGAAACGTGCCGTCGTCGCCAGGGCCCATGAAGAAGCCAACGGTGCGCAGCACGACAGCGACCACTAGGATCAGCATCAATCGTTGAAACAGACGGCGACCAATTCCGGTCAGCAATTGATTGACGAACACAAGCTTTTCCCGCGCAGGTTGATCGCCGAAAGCTAGCGCGCAGTCCTGAAGTTTTGCTTAAGCCAATCGCGCCAGCAGATCGCGTGCGAACAAGGTCAGCGTATCGTCGCGCGCGCCCATGATTACCACGCGGTCGCTGGGCCGGGCGATTTCGGCAATCCGGCCCGCGCAGTCATCGCGGCTGGGCAGATATTCAGCCGTTCCGCCTGCCGCCATGATCAGATCCACAATCCGCTCGCTGCCCTGACTGCGATCGACCGTGCCACCGAAATAGACCGGATCGCATAGCAGCGTGACATCCTCCGGGCCGAGCAGCCGCGCGAGAGTTTCGGCCAGTTCCGCCCCCATTTGCCGCAGCGGACCATAGCCGTGCGGCTGGAAGAACGCGATGACCCGGCCGGGGTGAGCCTTCAGGGTGCTCAGCGTGGCGGCGCATTTTTCCGGGTTGTGGCCGAAATCGTCGATAACGGTAATGCCCGAGGGGCTGGTGCCGATCACATCGAACCGCCGGGCGAGCCCGGCATAGCTCGCCAGTGCCTTGACTGCATCGGCAACTGTTACACCGGCGGCTACAGCGGCGGTAATCGCAGCAAGCGCATTCGACAGGTTGTGAAGGCCCGGAACAGCAAGCTGCAAGGGGTGGTGCGAGCCATCGCGGCGATCGATCACCGTCGCGCCAATGGCAAAGGATTGTTCGGTGATCGATCCTTCGACCACGCCGATTTCGGCAGCCGGATTGCGAACCGCATAACCGAGCCATGGGGTATATTCGGGCGCCAGAGCAGCGGCCTCGGCATCATCCAGATTGATCACCCCGATATCGCAAACCCTCAGGAAATCACCGAACAGCGCGCGCAGTTCCTCCATTGATTTGTGATCGAGGCTAACGTTGAGCAGCACCGCCACGCTCGGCCGGTAGAGCGCAATCGATCCATCGCTCTCATCAACTTCGGAGACGAACATGTCGCCGTTTCCGACCCGGGCCGATGCGAACGGCGCATCGGGGCGGACGTAGTTCTTCATCACCGCGCCGTTCATGATCGTCGGGTCACGTCCGGCGGAATCGAGAATCCAGCCGGTCATGCCGGTGACCGTGCTCTTGCCGCTGGTTCCGCCGATCGCGATGCCGGTGGAGGCGGCGTTGAACAACCGCGCGAGAAGTTCTGCCCGGCTCATCCGCGGACAGCCAAGTTCTGCCGCGCGGACGATTTCGGGCACCGTGTCCTCGACCGCTGCCGAGGCCACCAAAGTTTGATCAGCCGCGGTGATCCCGCTGCCGTCCTGCGGGTGAAGGGTGAAGCCCAGGCTTCCCAGCCAGGCGAACTTTTCGGGCGTGCGGCCCTGATCGCGGCTGCGGTCCGATCCGGCAACTTCAGCGCCTGCACCGCGCAGGATTAACGCCAGCGGCAGCATCCCCGATCCGCCGATGCCGCAGAAAAACCATGGGTGAGAAGTGAGATCGCTCATGGTTCTTTCGGTATGCGCGCTTGCCTGTCAGCGCAACAGGGTTAGGAAGCATATCCATGACCCGGATCGCAATTTGCGCGCCTTCGCGCTCGATCACCTCGGAAGATGCCGCGCGCGTTTCCGCTTTGGCGGTGGACTATCCGGGGCTGGACCTGCAATTCCATCCGCAGTGTTTCTTCGAACACGGACATTTCGCCGGGACCGATCAGCAGCGGCTGGACGCACTGGTCGAATGCACCAACGATCCCGCTTTTGACGCGGTGTGGTTCGCGCGCGGCGGCTATGGCTCCAACCGGATTGCCGAGGACGCGATTGCGCGGTTCGATCATGCCGCGCAGGATAAGGCGTTTTTGGGCTATTCGGATGGCGGCTATCTGCTCGGCGGGCTTTATCACCGCAAGATCGGGCGCCCGGTCCATTGCGCTATGCCAGCGGATGTCCGGCGTGATGGCGGCGACGCGGCAGTGCGACGGGTGCTGGCGTTCATGGCCGGGGACAATGCCGGGCTGGAACCGGGGCTGGATCGCCGGCCCACGGCGGCGTTCAACCTGATTACGCTGGCGATGCTGTGCGGCACGCCGCTGATGCCGGGTCTGGCTGGTCATATCGTGATGGTCGAGGAAGTGGCCGAGTATCTCTATGCGGTCGATCGGCTGTTCTTCCATGTCACTGCGCACCTTGGCGGGATTGCGGGCCTCAGGCTGGGCCGGGTCAGCGATGTACCCGAAAACGACCGGCCGTTCGGCGCCGAAGCCGAGCAGATCGCGCGTCATTGGTGTGATCGCCACGCCATTCGTTTTCTGGGCGAGGCCGATATTGGTCACGATGCTGCCAACAAGATCGTACCCTTCGGGCTTGCGAGAGCGGCGCGGTCCTAATATCCGCCTGCGCTGAGGAGAAGTTCATGCGTGCATTCGTGTTTCCGGGCCAAGGCAGTCAAAAAGTCGGGATGGGGGTCGAATTGGCCGCCGCCAGCGCTGCGGCGCGCGAGGTCTTTCAGGAAGTCGATGACGCACTCGGCCAAAAGCTGTTCGCGATGATGCGCGATGGACCAGATGACCAATTGATGCTGACCGAAAATGCACAAGCCGCGATCATGGCCAATTCGATGGCAGTGCTGCGCGTTCTGGAGCGTGAAGGCGGGGTCAGTCTGGCCGAAAAGGGTGACTTTGTGGCCGGTCACAGCCTCGGCGAATATACCGCGCTATG
>VFKS01000227.1 GCA_009885425.1 Novosphingobium sp. | reverse complement strand
GTGTAGCGCGAAACGTGCTCAAACTTCTCGCTCAGCCATGCATCGGGATCGCCCACTTCGGCAATCCGGCTGGCCTTGCCCGTGCGCAGTGCGGCTTCGAGCAGTTCGTCGATCTTGGCGCTGTCGGCCAGATTGCCGGGGCGGAATTTGGGTGCGGCGATAGTCAGCGCGCGTTCTGCGGCCCACCAATCGCTGGCGATGGCGGCGAGCCAGGCCCTGTTTTCAACCAGCCGGATCAGCCCTGGCACGGCCTTAGCGCCATCGGCATTGAAGCTTCCCAAAGTGCAATCGCCGATCGGGGAATGGCGGATCGCTGCATAGACCATGTCGGGCAAGCGGACATCGCCCGCGAACGAATAGGAGCCATCAACCTTGCTCGGCAGATCAAGCCGAGGGAAGCGCAGCGGCGCTCCGGCCGGAAATTCAGACGCGCGTTCCTGCGGCGGGACCGAGCGCACCGCCGCCGGGCTGGGCGGATCATAGCGCGCGGCGTCCTCAACCAGATCGGCAAAGGCCAGCCGCCGGTTGTTGTGGACGATGAACCCGTCCTGCGCATCGCACTCCTCCCAGGCCACGTCCCAGCGATCGGCCGCCGCCATCGCGAGCATCGCGCGAGCGCTGGCGGCGGCGATCCGGGCGGCACTTTCGTGTGCAACCAGCGATGTGCCCTCGGCGGTGACCATGAAGGCGTCACCCTCAGCAAAACGGCGGGCGAGCAGGCTGTCGGGGCTGCCCGCCAGCGATGAACCTAGCGGCAACCACAGCGGCGCCCATTGCGCAGCCAAGGGCACATTGCCATAGGCACCGCTGATCGGAGCCGGCTCCACCGCCACCTGGCGCCAATCTGCGCCCAGTTCATAGGCGACGATCTGCGGGATCAGCGTGGTAATTCCCTGGCCCATCTCAAGGTCCGGCACGGCCACGCTGACCACCCCGTCCTTGCCGATCTTGAGCCAGGCATCGAAGGCAAATTCGCCTGCGCCGACAGCCAACGGCGGGGCAAAACTGCGCGGGCTAAGTGCCCAGGCGGCGATCAGCCCGCCGGTCACTCCTGCCCCGATCAGCACTCCGCGCCGCGAAAATTTCATGGGTTGCCCCTGCCCTTCGCAGCTACCTTAGACCGGGAGCTGCGGGTAAGTCACTGGTTGTCGAGCCAAGTTGCCACACGTTTGGCAATAGCCGCAAAAGCCTCTGCCGCCGGGCCATCGCCAGCTGCGGGCGGGGTTCCCGCATCGCTTGCCTCTCGGATCGCCAGTTGCAGCGGGATCCGGCCGAGAAAGGCCATGCCCAGCTCGCCCGCAGCCGCTTCTGCGCCGCCGCTGCCGAATGGATCGCTGACCTCGCCGCAATGCGGGCAGGCGTACCCGGCCATGTTTTCAACCATCCCGATCAGCGGCACCTGACCAACCTCGAACAGCTGGATCGCGCGGCGCGCGTCGATCAGGGCCAGATCCTGCGGGGTCGAAACGATCACCGCACCGCTAGGCTTGTGGCGTTGCAGCATGTTTAACTGGACATCGCCGGTGCCGGGCGGAAGATCGACGATCAGCACTTCCACATCGCCCCACTCGGCCTCGATCAATTGGCCCAGAGCCTTACCGACCATCGGCCCGCGCCAGGCAATCGCCTTGCCCGGCTCGATCATCTGGCCCATCGACAGAACCGGAACACCCCAGCGGCTGGGCACCGGAATCAGCTTGTTACCGCGCGCTTGCGGCTTAATTCCCTCATTGCCGAGCAAAAGCGGCTGTGACGGGCCATAGATGTCGGCATCGACCAGCCCGACCTTGCGGCCCATCCGCGCCAAGGCCACCGCGAGATTGGTCGAAACGGTGCTTTTGCCGACCCCGCCCTTGCCCGATCCGACCGCGATGATCCGCAACCGCGGCTTGTCCGCCATCAGCGCGACCCGCACTTCGGCCACGCCGGGCTGGCCGCTCAGCGCTTGGCGCACCTCTGCTTCCAGCTGGTCGCGCTCGATCGCGTCAAATCCGCTAGCATCGAGCACGACTATCGCGATGCCCTCGTTCAACCGAAGCGACTGGAGCCGGACCAGTGCCAACTGGGGCAGGACGGAGCGAAGCTGTTCGGGATCGGCGGCTGGTGTGTTCATCCGGCGATTCCGAAGCGCTTTCCCCGCAGGCTGGCAAGACAAATTCCGCAATCGCCTCTGTTTTTTGATCGGAGCCTCCCTATAGTGTCAGGCATGAGTGAAACCGATGGCCCCAAGCCGGGCAGGAAAAAAGCCGCGCCAAAGGGGCAGGAACCGCAAGACGCAGGCACTCCGCCAGTCGGCGAACAGCCCGCGCCGGTGGATTTAGCTGGCGCAGAAGTTCTGCCCGTCGCAACCACCCCGCCAAAGGGCGAAAAGGCGCGGACCCCGTGGACTAGCGGCACTGATGAACCCGGCCAGCGCCGCTCGGCCAGCATCGAGGACATCTTTCGTTCGCGCGGCGGCGGCGCAGGTCAGCCGCGCACAGCGCCGCGTCCGGCCTGGTATGGCCTTGTCGTGCTCGGCGTCGCCAGCGCCTGGCTGCTATCAACCTCGGTCCATGTCCTGGCTCAGGGCGAACGCGGTGTGGTCAGCACTTTCGGGCGCCATGCCGGCACGATCGGGCCGGGACTGAACCTGACGCTGCCCTGGCCCATTCAGCAGGTGGTTCGGCGCGATGTCGGCAAGGAAATGGTGACCTCGCTGCCTGACAAGGAGGCCGAAACCCTGATGCTGACCCGCGATGGCGAAGTGATCGACGTGCGGCTGCAGGTCAGCTGGCGGGTGGGCGATCTGCGCGCCTTCGGTAACGCCTTCCCTGATGGCGAAGCCGCGCTGCGGCGGCTGGCCGATGCCGCCATTCGCGGCGCGGTGGCAGAGCTGGGCTTTGACGATGTGCTGGGCGGCAAACGCAATGCCGAACTGCAACAGCGCACCCATGACCGACTGCAGAAGCTGCTCGACGCGATGAAGGCCGGGATCACGATTTCGGCGGTCGAGGTCACCCAGGCCCGCCCTCCGGCCAAATTGGCCGGAACTTTCAAGACGCTTGAAACCGCAGGCGCAGACGCGGCCAAGAACCGCGAGAATGCCAACAGTTGGGCGATCAAGATCCGCTATAATGCGCAGGTAGAGGCGCAGGCATTTAACCGGGCCTATGCCAATTACCGGCTTTCTCCGGGCGTTTGGCGAACCAAGATGTATCATGAAACGATGGACAAGGTGCTGAACGCCAACACCGTGGTGATCGGCGGGCAAACCCCGCCCGCTGCCCCGCCACAAGGAGGGCGCTGAGATGGGCGCGCTGTTCCACCAATACCGCTTCGGCTTGTTCGGGATCGCCATGATGGCGCTGCTGCTGGTGTCGAGCTTTGTGATCGTCGGCGAAGACCAGCAGGTCGTGATCGAGCGAATGGGCAAGCCCGACCGGGTGGTCAACCGGTTCAATCCGAACAATGCCGATGGCGCCGGAATCGTGATCAAGCTGCCGCTGATCGAACAGGCGGTGTGGTATCCGCGCGGGCTGCTGGGGTTCAGCCACCCATCGCAGAAAATCCGCAGCAGCGATCAGCAATGGCTGCTGGTCGATACCGATGTGACCTATCGGATCATCGATCCGGTCAAGCTGTCCGCGACGCTGGGCGCAGCGGCCAAGCTGGATGAGCAATTACGCAGCTTTCTGCCGCCGCTGCTCAAACAGGAACTGAGCCCGCGCAGCACTGGCGCAATCGCCCGGCCCGGCGCAGGCGGAGCAGCCCTGCTGCTGACCAAGGCGCTTGATGCCAAGACCCGGCAGTACGGGGTCCAGGTGATCGACGTGCGGGTCGCCCGGGTGACGCTCGACGAAAGCAGCCTGAGCGCGGCCTACAGCCAGATGCGCGAGCGACAGGAATTGGCGATCGATACGGTCCGCCAGAAAAGCGCCGAGGATGCCGCCGCGATCATCGTCAGCGCCAATGCCGAAGCCGCCGCCGTGCTCCAGCAAAGCGCCGGGCGTGATCCGGAATTCTATGCCTTCTTCAAAGCGATGGACAGCTATGAACGGCATTTCGGCACGCCGCCCGCCAAGGATGACAAGAAACCCCGGCCCAGCATCATACTGCCGCCAGATAGCGGCTATCTGCGGCACTTTGGTGGAAACTGACGCGTTCAATCCCTATTAAGGGGATTGGCCCGATTTTCTGTCGTGGCGGGCCAAGCTGACAAGAGGATCAAGACTGGTGAAATACGCATATGGTGTAACCTCGGCATTGCTGCTGGGCGGCGCAGCGCTCTCTTTGGTCAGCGGAATTCCGCTCGGCGCGCAAGTGGCGCAGAACGAGGCCGGGACTATGCAATCGCTGGTCCCGCGCAGCGGCGCACCGGCCAGCTTTGCCGAACTGACCCAGCAATTGCAGCCCGCCGTGGTCAACATCGCGGTCCGCCAGACCGTCAAGGTCAAAAGCGACAACCCCTTTGCCGCGATGCAGCCCGGTGGCGGGATGCAGACCAAGCTGGCCCAAGCGGTAGGTTCGGGCTTTATCATTTCATCCGATGGCTACATCGTCACCAACAACCACGTGATCAGCCTGGACCGCGAAGGGCAGGCCGACGAGGTTACGGTCAAGCTATCCGACGGCAAGCAATACACCGCCCGGATAGTCGGCCGCGATGCCGAATCCGATATTGCCGTGCTGAAAATAGACGCCCCCGCCCCGCTGCCGTTCGTCAAATTTGGCGATTCAGCCAAGGCCCGCGCCGGAGACTGGATCATCGCGATCGGAAACCCGTTCGGCCTTGGCGGCACGGTGACTTCTGGGATCATCAGTTCTGTCAACCGCAACACCGGCAGCGGGGCCTATGATCATTACATCCAGACCGATGCCTCGATCAATTCGGGCAATTCGGGCGGGCCGATGTTTGACATGGCGGGCAACGTGATTGGCATCAACAACTGGATCGTTGCATCGGGCGGCGGTGCGGGCGGAAACATCGGGATCGGTTTTGCAATTCCGTCCGACACCGCCAAGCCGATTGTCGAAAAGCTGAAAAACGGGGCGGCGATTGAGCGCGGCTTTCTGGGCATCCAGATCCAGCCGATCAGCGACGAAATCGCCGATTCACTCGGCCTGCCGCACGATCGCGGCGAGCTGGTCCGGCTGGTCCAACCGGGCCAACCCGCTGAAAAGGCCGGGATCAAGGTCGGCGACATTGTGCTTAAAGTGAACGATGAGCCGGTCACCCCGAGCCGGACGCTGTCGGGGATCGTCTCTGACATCACGCCGGGCACCCGCATCCCGATCGAGGTGCTGCGCGGCGGCAAGACCGTGCGGGTGCAAGCCACTGTCGCCAAACGACCCACGCAGCAGGAGCTGGCCAAGAGCCTTGCCCCAACGACCAAGCAAGACCGGCTGGCCGATCCCGCTGTACAGGGCGAAGGGCTGGCCGAGAGTGCGCTGGGCCTCAAGGTTCTGACCATGGAGCCAGAAATTGCCGAGCAGCTTGGGGTTCCGCTCAGCCAACGCGGCGTAGTGATCGCAGCGGTCGATTCAGCGTCGGATGCTGCCAACAATGGCTTGAAGCAGGGCGATATCGTGGTTTCGGCCAACATCGTCGAGCTGGGCAGTGTTGCGGATCTGGAAAAATCGATCCGTTCAGCAAAGGCGCTAGGGCGACCGACCATGACGCTGCAAGTGCTGCGTCCGGGTCAAGCCGGGCTAGTCTTCATCGCCCTGCGGATCAGATAACAACTACCCCGGCGGGTCAGCCGCCGCGGGCGGTTTGACCTTGCCGGTCGCCTCGTCGAGGAATTCCTCATTGGCGGCGGGCGGCGGCTGGACCGGAACCAGACCCTCGTTGTCGACTGGGCCTCTGCGGTCATTGCCGGGCTGTTCCAGCGGTTCGACCAGATTGCCCTGTTCATCGACATAGCGGTAGTCATCAGGGCTGCCGCTCAGCAACACTTCGTCATCGGGTTCCAGCTGCCAGGCCGGCAGGGTCGCGTCGGTCTCAAACTTCTCAACCGGGCGTCCGGCGACGGCGATCTTCATGTAAGAGGCAAAGGCGCGGGCCGGGGCGGCGCCGCCCTGCAGCCCGGTGACCGGTCGGTCATCGTCGCGGCCCATCCAGACGCCGGTGGTGACGCCGCTGGAAAAGCCCAGGAACCAGCCGTCCTTATTGGCAGTGGTGGTGCCGGTTTTGCCCGCCACAGGCCGGCCGATCTGGGCCGCCTTGCCAGTGCCGACACTGACCGCGCTTTGCAGCATATCGGTGATCCCGGCAGCGACATGGGCCGGGACCAGCACGTCGCCTTCCTTGCGCTCACGCTGGTAAAGCACTTTGCCATCGGTGGTGGTGACCTTGACGATCCCATAAGGCACGATCGAGCGGCCCTTGGCCGATACCGTGGCGAACGCCCGGGTCATGTCGATCAGCCGCACTTCGTTGGTGCCCAGCACCATCGAGGGTACCGTGGTGATCGGGGTGGTGATCCCCAGCCGCTTGGCCATGCCTGCGACAGACGAAAAGCCCACTTCCTGCCCCAGCTGCGCCGCGACGGTGTTCTTGGAATAGGCAAAGGCAGTCCGCACGTCGATCTTCCCGGCAAAGCCGCCACCCGAATTGCGCGGGCTCCAGCCTTCGATCGTCACGGGTTCGTCGATCACTTCAGCGTTGGGGGTATAGCCAGCCTCCAGCGCGGCGAGATAGACGAACAGCTTCCAGGCCGAGCCCGGCTGGCGCACCGCGTTGACCGCGCGGTTGTAGTTCGACGTGACGTAATCGGTCCCGCCGACCAGCGCCAACACCGCCCCATCGCGGTCCATGCTGACCAGCGCGCCTTGCGCTCCGCCGGGAACGTTGCGCTGGATCGCATCGGTCGCCGCGTTTTGCAGTTTGACGTCAAGCGTGGTCCAGACCTCAATCGGCTGGTTGGTTTCGCCCAGCACAATATCAAGCTGCGGCAGCGCCCAGTCGGTGAAATAGCGGACCGAGTTCTGCCCGGCTTCCTGGGCGAACGTAATCGATTTGAGATCGATCTGGGCGGCCTGCGCGGCGGTAACCTTGCCGTTATCGACCATCAGCCCCAAAACCACGCCGCCGCGGCCCACGGCCGCTTCGGGATCAGCGGTCGGAGCATAGTTGGACGGCGCCTTGACCAGGCCTGCGACAATCGCGGCTTCGGGAAGGCTCATCGTGGTTGCAGGGTGGCCAAAGAACTTGCGGCTGGCCGAATCGACGCCGTATGCACCGCCGCCGAAATAGACCTTGTTGAGGTAGAGCTCTAGAATCTGGGCCTTGGAAAACTTCCATTCCAAAGCCAGCGCCAACACCCCTTCGCGCAACTTGCGGCCGAAGGTTCTGGAATTGTTGAGGAAGACGGTGCGGGCCAGCTGCTGGGTTATGGTCGAGCCGCCCTGCTTGAAGCGGCCTTCCTGAAACCGGACCCAGAATGAGCGGGCCAGGCCCACCGGGTCGATCCCGATATGGTTGTAATAGCGCTTGTCCTCAACCGAGAGCATCGCGTCCTTCATCACTTGCGGTATCTGGCTGTGGCTGAGCCACTTGCCATAGCTTGGCCCGAGCGAGACCAGTTGGGTCCCATCGCGCGCGCGCACCACGATCATCTGTTCGGTCTGGATGGTCTTGATCGCTTCAAAATCGGGCAGATCGCGCGCCGCCAGAAGCACCGCGACGAACAGCGAGAGCACTCCAATCACGCCGAGCGAGAGGCCCCAGACGAACAGGCGCCGGATAAACCGGCGGAATCCAGTGGGGGCAGGCTTGGCCGACTTGCCATTGCTGGGCGCGCTGCGCTTGAAATCGTTTCTAGCCATAGGGCCTATTCATCTCTCCCGCCGGGCAGGGATGCCCATCGCAGCATTGCGGCCTTAGGAGATCCGCAGCGCAAGGTTAATGGGGGAAATGTGAAGATCGTGTGCAATCCTCACATCAGCGCCGCCATGCGCCTTGCCCTCGCTGCTGCCCGGCATAGCCCTTATTGGGATTAGAACAATTGAAAGCATCCTGTGCAAAAACCACCAGATGGGAGGTTTGGATGGCTCAGAAACGTGAAAAAGGCAGCTACCGCTACCTGCTGCTCGCGATCATACCGCAAGCGTTCTCCAAAGGCTTCGAAGCCATGGGTGATCGCGCCGCGCAGGAAGCCGGCATCGGCAATGGAGCAGGGGTGCCCTATTACGTGCTGGCTCTGGTGCTGACTATGATCGCGTTGGGGCTGTGCCTTTTCGCCCTCAAACGCATTTTCGATCAACTGACCGGTAAAGACAAAGGTGATGGCGATCCACCGGTAGATGCGAAAGAGGCCATCAGGCTGGCGGAAACCTTTGCCAACAAGGATGTCTTTGATCCCGACGCGGTTATGCAGCGCTATCTTGAGAACCGGCCGTCCGCGCCAGCAGCCCGTCCGACGCCCGCCCGGCCCTCAGGCTTTGGCAAAAAGGGCCTCTAGCGTTTCTGTTTCAGTGACGCTGAAGCATTGCACCACCGGCCCGCTCCCCCTCCCAGCCGCCCACGATAGTACCCTGAATGGGTGGCCGGGAGGGGGAGCGGGCCGGTGGTGCTTCCACGTCAGTGGAAAAGACTTTAGTGCAGATGTTCAACCACCAGCGTGGTACCATCGATTCCAGTGACCTTCATCTTAGTGCCTGGTTCCGCATCGGGGCCCTTTGCCAGCCATTCGCTGTCGCCCAGCTTCACCCGGCCGCGGC
>VFKS01000260.1 GCA_009885425.1 Novosphingobium sp. | reverse complement strand
CAGTGCAGGACCTTAGCAGGAACAGCTTCTGCAGCGCATTAATCGTAATGTTGACCGATCCGGCGCTCGCGAACGGCCCGTAATAATTGCCCTTGGCCCGCCGCGCACCGCGATGTTTGGTAATCCGGGGAAAGGCGTGATCGGCCCGCAGCAGGATGAACGGAAAGCTTTTGTCGTCGCGCAGCAGCACGTTGTAGGCCGGGCGGTAGCGCTTGATCAGCTGCGCTTCGAGCAGCAGCGCTTCAGCCTCGCTGTTGGTGGTGACGATGGTCATCGAGCGGGTCTGGCTGACCATCCGCTTCAGCCGCAGCGGCAGCCGATCAACCTGCACATAGTTGGCTACCCGGTTCTTGAGCGCCTTGGCCTTCCCCACGTAAAGCACATCGCCGCGCGCATCGAGCATCCGGTAGACGCCCGGCACCGGCTTCAGCGTCGCCTGCACCTCACGGATCGCGGCGATCCCTGCTTCCAGATCGGGCTGGCTGCCCTTGACGGTATAGGTCGCGCGCTCTTCGTTGAAGCGTTCGGCAGCGCCAGGAGCTTTGGGGGATTGATCGGGGCGGTCGGCGCGGGACATGGCGCTGTGATAGGCGCTCCCAGTCCGGGACAAAAGCCGCGAGTTGACGGCAATCCCCGGTGTGTTAGCGTCCAACCATAAGGACGCGGCGTGCGCCCTGTTGATCGGGAAAGGGGCACAGCTTGCGGCAACTCCAAGGCATGGACGCCAGCTTCGTTGCGATGGAAACGCGGACATCGCCGATGCACATCGGTTCGATCCTGATTTACAATCCGGAAACGGCACCGGGCGGGTTCGTGCGCTTCAAGGATATCCTGGCCTTCATGCACAGCCGGATGCAGCTGTCCAAGACCATGCGCCAACGGCTGGTGCGGGTGCCGTTTGATCTCGATTACCCCTATTGGATCGAGGACAAGGATTTTGACCTCGAATACCACGTCCGCCACGTTGCCCTGCCTCGGCCCGGCGATTGGCGGCAGCTGTGTATTCAGGCCGCGCGGATTTTCTCGCGCCCGCTCGATCTGAACCGCCCGCCATGGGAATTCACCATTGTCGAAGGGCTTGATAATGTCCCTGGCGTGGCCCCCGGCTCTTACGCGATGGTCACCAAGGTCCATCACTCCGCAATCGACGGGATGAGCGGGATCGATCTGATCGAAGCGCTCCACACGCTTGAGCCCGATACCCCGCCGCCCACTACGCCCGACACCTGGCAGGGTGAGGACGTGCCGAGCTTTGCGCATCTGCTGGGCAAATCGTGGCTCAACGGCATCGCCAACCCGGTCCGCCAACTGGAAGTTGCGGCCAAGGCGATGCCGGGGCTGGCCCGCACAGTGAAGGGCCTGGTCGACAAGGATTTTAATATCACCGGCGAAATGCTCGCTCCGCGCACCCGGTTCAACGCGGTGATATCGGGCAACCGGGTGGTCGAGGGCCGCTCGCTGCCGCTGGCCGATATCAAGGCGATCCGCGAGGCCTCGCCGGGGGCCAAGGTCAACGATGTGTTCCTGACCGTGATCGGCGGGGCGCTGCGCAAATACCTTGAGCATTATGGCGAGCTGCCCGACAAGAGCCTGACCGCGATGGCGCCTATCTCGGTCCGATCCAAGGACGAAAAAGGCGACATGGGCAATCAGGTGGCGGCGATGATCGCCCCGCTCGGCACCCAGATCGCCGATCCGCTTGAACGGCTCGACTATGTCCATTCGCAGACCGTCAATTCCAAGGCGATGACCGACGCGATTGGTGCCCGCAACATGACCGAGATGAGCAAGGTCAGCCCTGCGCTGTTCATGGCGCTCGGCGCGCAGCTCTATTCGCGGCTGCATCTGGCCGACCGGATCGCTCCGCCCTTCAACACGGTGGTGACCAATGTTCCGGGTCCACCGGTGCCGATCTATTCGTGCGGATCGCGGATGGAAAGCATGATGGGGCTGCTTTGTCTGACCGATGGTCTGGGGCTGGGCCACGTGGTGCAAAGCTATGTCAAAGAGGCGACGATCGCTTTCACCGCCTGCCGCAAACTGATGCCCGATCCGGAATTCTATGCGCAGTGCATCGAAGACAGCTTCACCGAACTGCGCGATGCGGCGCGGGCGGCTCCGGCAAACCGTCAGCCGGTGGTCCACAAGCCCGCCAAGGCAAAAGCCAAGCCCGCAGCGAAAAAGCCGGCTGCCAAGAAGCCTGCAACCAAGCCGAAGAAGGCCGCGAAGACGTGACGACTCTGCCGCTGGTCGATCCATCGCTTTTGCCCTTGCTGGAATTCATGCCCGGCAATGCCTTTACCGCCGAGAACCTGCTGGAAATTCGCGAAGTGTCGGAACAGCGCTTCGCCTTTCTGGGCGAACCGGCGCTGAAGCCCGAAGTGAAGGTCATCCCCGGCCCCGGCGGTCCGCTTGAGATCTATTGGTACGATCCCGCTCCCGGTGCGACCAACCGCCCGGCTCTGCTCCATATCCACGGCGGCGGGATGGTGATTGGCTCAGCCAAATCGATGCAGCACGGTCCGGCTGGGACCGCTGCGGCATTGGGCATTCCGGTAGCTTCGGTGGAATATCGGCTCGCACCAGAGCACCCCTTCCCGGCCCCGCAGGAGGATTGCCTCGCTGGCCTCAGCTGGCTGGCTGCTAATGCCGGAGAGCTCGGCGTTGATCCGGCGCGGATCGGCATTCTGGGCGAAAGCGCGGGCGGCGGGCTTGCCGCAGCGACCGCGCTGATGGCCCGCGATCTGGGCGGACCAACGCTGGCGGCACAGTTTCTGGTCTTTCCGATGCTCGATCACCGCACCGGCAGCGATGCCTGTCCGTGGGGCAATCCCGCCACCGGCGAATTCGTCTGGACTCGGACAAGCAACCGGTTCGGCTGGGAAGCGCTGCGCGGTGGTTATGCCATCGATGATGCCCGCAAGGGCTGGTTCTCGCCCAGTCTGACCGAAGACTTGTCCGGATTGCCGCAAACGTGGATTGGCACCGGCAGCCTCGATCTGTTCGTGGATGAGAACCTCGACTACGCGCGCCGCCTGATCGCAGCGCGGGTGCCAGTCGAACTGCACTCCTATCCTGGTGCAATCCATGCGTTTCAGGCGATAACCGACGGGCATCTGGCCAAGGCCTTTACCCGCGATCTGCTCGGCGCAATCGCCCGCTGGCTAGAAATCCCGCAAGCCGGATAGCAAAAAGGGCAGCCGTGGCCGCCCCTTTCACTTCGATCACATTGCCGGGGCTTACAGCGCGCGGCCGTCGATATTGACGTTGCTGATGCGGCCATCACGATCGACCGCGCAGGAGAACACGCTGCCGGTGTTCGTCCGGCCCATCACCCGCCAGCCTTCGCCTTCGCGGGCAACCGAATCGACATCTTCAACCTTGCTCGAACCGCGCGAAACTTCGCTCATGCAGCGGTTGATGGCGCCGTTGATGCCGCCGCTGGCCTCGCTGCCTTGCTGGCTCTGCCATTCGGGCCGGTCATCATCGCGGCCGTAGTCGCGCTGGTCGCGCTGGTCCGGATAGCTCTCCTCGCGCCGCTCATAGCGATCACGCTTCTTGTTCTTGTTGCTGGCGGCACTGGCAATTGCTGCGATCCCGCCGATGATCAGAATGCCGGTCAACACGTCGCCGGCATCAACCCGGTCGCGGTGGTGGCGGTCGCCCCAACCCCAGTTGTGGTTGGCCATGGCCGGAGTGGCGACCATTGAAAACGCAGCAGCCGAAAGCAGCAGCGCCGAGAAACGCGAAGTCTTGCGCACCATGTTTGGACCCTCCATTTGGTATGCAAGGTGGCCCTCGCCACAGACATGCACAGCCCCATATTGCTGACACGACTAGGCGGTCCAGGCTTACTCTCGCCTGAACCGCCTTCGTCTATTTCAGAACCCCGGTCTTAGAGCCCGCGGATCCCGTCGATGTCGAGATCTACCACCCGGCCGCGCTCGATCTTGCAGCTGAACGAACCCGAGTCATAACCGCGGTGGCTGTTGTCGTAGCCGCGATAGTCGCCGCCCCAACCCTGACCGTAGTTTCCGTCACCCCGGCGCCAATCCCGATTCTGGGTCCTGACGGCGATCCGGCCCTTCACTTCCAGGCCATTGCGGGTTTCGCGGATCTGGCGAATGTCGGTCACATCGGCCCGGCCATAGCGCTGGCTGGCAAAACGTTCTGCGGTGCGGACACACTGTTCAACCGCCCGGCGCGGGTTGTCGCGGTTGCCATAGCCGTTGCCATAGCCGTTGCCGTAACCGTTGCTGTACCCGTTGCTGTTGCCGTAACCGTTGCTGTACCCGTCGCGGCCTTCATAGCCGGCCCGGTCATAACGGTAATCACCCTGGCGATTGT
>VFKS01000140.1 GCA_009885425.1 Novosphingobium sp. | reverse complement strand
GCTGTCACTGCAGAACCAGCCGAAACTCTAGTTTTCCGGCCATATTTACCGAGCGCGCTCGCATTGGAATCGCGTTCCATCAAACCTGAAACCCGTCCGCCACGAACAGTGCGAGACAATCAACGACCATCAACATTTTTTGGAGAAATATCATGAAATCTTATGCAACGCTCGCTGCCGTGTCCGCAGCCTTTACTTCGACCGCCGCCTTCGCTTCCACAGCGACAGCGGTAGTTGCCGCATCAGCAAAATTGGCCGACGCCTGCTGCGTACTTGCAGCCTGCTGCGGACTTCCCTGCTGCTAGGTAAATAGGCAGATCAGGGGGGAGCGGCGAAGCTGCTTTCCCCTGATTCTGGCTACTGCAACATCAATAAACCCGCTTCTTCGGCTTGATATACTCCACATCGTCCGTGAGCGTGTATTCGTGCACCGGGCGGTAGTCGATCTTCACATCGCCGCCCTTGCCGCCCCAGCCTTCGAACCAGGCGGCGGTGTGCTTCATCCACTGCTTGTCGTCGCGTTCGGGGAAGTCTTCGTGGGCGTGGGCGCCGCGGCTTTCCTTGCGGTTGTGGGCGCCGTGGATGGTGACGGTGGCCTGGGCGATCAGGTTGTCGAGTTCCAGCGTTTCAACGAGGTCGGTGTTCCAGATCAGGCTGCGGTCGGTCACGCCGATGTCCTGCATCCGCGCGTAGGTCTTGGCGAGGTTCGCCTTGCCTTCGGCCATCAGGGCTTCGTCGCGGAACACCGCGCAGCCCTTGGTCATGGTCCGCTGCATTTCCAGCCGCACTTCGGCGGTGGGCGAGCTGCCCTTGGCGTGGCGGAAGTGATCGAGCCGAGTGAGCGCGAAGTCAGCGCTGTCCTTTGGCAATTCGGGATGGGCCGATTGCGGCGTGATAATTTCTTTCAGCCGGTGCCCGGCGGCGCGGCCGAACACGACCAGATCGATCAGCGAGTTGCTGCCCAGCCGGTTGGCCCCGTGGACCGAAACGCAGGCCGCTTCGCCGACCGCGAACAGGCCGGGGACGATGGTTTCGGGATTGCCATCGGCGCCGATGGTCATCACTTCGCCGGTCCATTTGGTCGGGATGCCGCCCATGTTGTAATGCACCGTCGGGCAGACCGGCAGCGGCTGACGGGTCAGGTCGACGCCGGCGAAAATCTTGCCGCTTTCGGTGATTCCGGGCAGCCGCTGGGCCAGCACATCAGGCGCAATGTGATCGAGATGCAGGTTGAGGTAGGCCCCATCCGGGCCAACCCCGCGCCCTTCGCGCATTTCCAGCGCCATGCTGCGCGAAACGACATCGCGGCTGGCCAAATCCTTGGCCGAGGGGGCATAGCGTTCCATGAACCGCTCGCCTTCGGAGTTGGTCAGATAACCGCCCTCCCCGCGCGCGCCTTCGGTAATCAACACGCCTGCACCGTAGATCCCGGTCGGGTGGAACTGAACGAATTCCATATCCTGCAATGGCAGGCCAGCGCGCAGCGCCATTCCGCCGCCGTCACCGGTGCAGGTGTGGGCCGATGTGGCGGTGTAATAGCAGCGGCCATAACCGCCGGTCGCCAGCACCACGGCATGGGCGCGGAAGCGGTGGATCGAACCATCGTCCATACACAGCGCGATCACGCCAACGCATTTGCCGCCGTCCATGATCAGGTCGATCGCGAAGTATTCGATGAAGAAGTCCGCGTCGTACTTCAGGCTCTGCTGATAGAGCGCGTGGAGCATGGCGTGGCCGGTGCGATCCGCCGCGGCGCAGGTCCGCTGGACCGGCGGGCCTTCCCCCATGTTCTGCATGTGCCCGCCGAACGGACGCTGATAGATGGTGCCGTCTTCGTTGCGCGAAAACGGAACCCCGGCGTGTTCAAGCTCGTAAACCGCCTGCGGCGCTTCGCGGACCATATATTCGATCGCGTCCTGATCGCCGAGCCAGTCCGACCCCTTGACGGTATCGAACATATGCCAGGTCCAGTGATCGGGCGAATTGTTGCGGAGCGATGCAGCGATCCCGCCTTGCGCGGCGACAGTATGGCTGCGGGTTGGGAAAACCTTGGTGATGCAGGCGGTTTTCAGCCCGGCTTCGGCGCTGCCCATGGTGGCGCGCAGGCCCGATCCGCCCGCGCCCACGACAACCGTGTCATAGGTGTGGTCGATGATCTTGTAGGCAGGCTTGGTAGCGGCGTCGGCCATATCAGCGGCCTCCCATCATTTGTTGTATTTGTTGCATCGAGGACTTTATCATTCCGCCCGAAATCGAGGTGGCCGTGCCGACGATTTGCAGCCGCGCCAG
>VFKS01000104.1 GCA_009885425.1 Novosphingobium sp. | reverse complement strand
TGAGGGGTCACATGCAGATAAACCGCAGCCTGGGCGATCCGGCCTATCCCGCCACCCCGGTGGTCGACGCTTGGCTGAAATGGGTGTTCAGGGGCTAAAGCCGAACCGCTTCACCCGCCAGCATGCGGTGCGTGCAGCCCAGCGTCGCCGGGTCGCACTCGGCGCAAATTGCCGCGACAGTCCGCCAGCCGATCGCCCGCAGCCGTTCAGCGTGGACCGGATCGTGGCCCAGCGGCAGGAACAGCGTATCCCGCGCCGCTTCCTGGCCGGCCAGCGCGTCGATCAATGCATCCGGGAACAGCGAAAAGCCGATTGCCGGTTCATCGGGGCCAAGGATCCGATAGGATCCGCCCCGCCCCAGCGCACCGGCAACCCCATCGGCATAGATCGTGAAGCCGAACCAACTCTGGTATTCAAAGCCGTGCCGCTCGCTGGGATCGAGCGTCAGCCGGGCTTTGCCGCCGAGCCGAGCCGCCACTTCGCGCAAGGCCGCGATCCGGCTGGACAGCGCCCCGCCCGCATCAATCGCCGCGAGCCGCTCGATCGCGCGCTCGAACGGTCCGATTGCGGTCAGCAGCGGCAGATAGGCTTCTCCGCCAGCCTCAACCAGCCCGCCAGCATCCTTGTCGTCCAGCTCGCGCCGCACCGCTTCGATCCTGTCGGCATCGAGCGGCAGCGCCTTTGCGGCCAAAGTATCAACCAGATCGGGCAGGGTGAAATCGACCGATAACCCAGTGGCGCCCGCCGCGCTCAGCGCCTCGATCGCCACCGCGATGATCTCACCAGCCGCCGCGACACTGTCTGATCCGATCAGTTCCGCGCCGAGCTGCAATCGTTCGCGGGTCGGGTCGAGCCCATCGCCCTTGATCGTCAGCACCTGACCCGCATAACACACCCGCAAAGGCCGCGCCGCCTTCGCCAGCGCCGTCGCGGCGATCCGCCCGACCTGCACCGTGATATCGCTGCGCAGCGCCAGGGTGCGCAAACTCGCTGGATCAACGAACCGGAACATCCGGCGCGGCTGGACCCCGGCCATCCGGCTGGCCATCGATTTCTCAAACTCGATGCTGGGCGGCTGGACCCGGTCATAGCCGTGTGCGTCGAGCACATCGATCACAGCCCGCGTCACCCGCGCCGCAGCGGCGGCGGCGGCGGGCAGCCGGTCTTCAAGGCCCTCGGGCAACAGGTCGCGGTCGGTATCTTGCATAGCGATAGTCCCGTTGCCCGAATTGCCTTTAGAACGCCAGCGCCATGGCCCGCTTGACGCCCGGCAGCGCGCGAACCTGTTCGAGCAAGCCCATTTCGACCTTGCTGTCGACCGACAGCAGCAGCACCGCTTCCCCGCCCGCATCGCGGCGGCCAAGGTTGAAGGTGCCGATGTTGATCGCGTTTTCGCCCAGCAGCGTGCCGATCCGGCCGATGAAGCCGGGGGCATCTTCGTTGACGATATACATCATGTGCCCGGCCATTTCGGCCTCGACCTTGATTCCGAACAGTTCGACCAGCCGCGGTTCGCGGTTGGAGAACAGCGTGCCCGCCACCGAACGCTCGCCTGCGTCGGTCTTGACCGAAACGCGGATCAGGGTGTGGTAATCGCCTTCCTTCTCGGTCTTGACCTCACGCACTTCCATCCCGCGCTCTTTGGCGAGGAACGGCGCATTGACCATGTTGACCGTGTCCGACTGGACCCGCAGGAACCCGGCCAGCACCGCCGCGACGATCGGCTTGATGTTGAGCTCTGCCGCAGCCCCTTCGGCGTAGATCGAGATCCGCGGGATCGAGCCGGTAGTCAGCTGTCCGACCAGGCTGCCGAGCTGTTCGGCCAAGGCCATATAGGGCTTGAGCTTGGGCGCTTCCTCGGCCGATAGCGACGGCACGTTGAGCGCGTTGGTGACCCCGCCATTGACCAGATAGTCGGCCATCTGCTCCGCTACTTGCAGCGCCACATTGACCTGCGCTTCGTTGGTGCTGGCGCCAAGGTGCGGGGTGCAGATGAAGTTCGGGGTACCGAACAATGGCGATTCCTTGGCCGGTTCGACGGCGAACACATCGAGCGCCGCGCCTGCCACCTGACCGCTGTCCAGCGCCGCCTTCAGCGCCGCTTCATCAATCAGCCCGCCGCGTGCACAGTTGATGATCCGCACGCCCTTCTTGGTCTTGGCAAGATTTTCGGCCGAGAGGATATTGCGGGTCTGGTCCGTCAACGGCGTGTGCAGCGTGATGAAATCGGCCTTGGCCAGCAGCGTATCCAGCTCGGCCTTTTCGACGCCCATTTCGATCGCGCGTTCGGGCGTCAGGAACGGATCGAAGGCGACGACCTTCATCTTGAGCCCCAGCGCCCGGCTTGCGACGATCGAGCCAATATTGCCCGCGCCGATCAGACCCAGCACTTTGCCGGTCACTTCGACGCCCATGAAATCGTTCTTGGGCCATTTGCCGGCCTGGGTCTGGGCATTCGCTTCCGGCAGCTGACGGGCCAGCGCGAACATCAGCGCGATGGCGTGTTCGGCGGTGGTGATCGAGTTGCCGAACGGGGTGTTCATCACCACCACGCCCTGCGCCGAAGCGGCCGGGATATCGACATTGTCGACCCCGATCCCGGCCCGGCCAATCACTTTCAGGTTTTTGGCGGCGGCAAGAATTTCCTTGGTCACCTTGGTCGACGAGCGGATCGCGAGGCCATCATAATCGCCGATCCGGGCGATCAGTTGCTCGGGCGTTTCGCCGGTGATCACGTCAACATCGCAGCCTTGATCGGCAAAAATGCGCGCGGCGTTGGGGTCCATCTTGTCGGAAATAAGTACGCGGGGTTTGGTCATTTTCTTGTCCTGTTCGTCGTCCCGGACTTGATCCGGGACCGCTGGCCGCCGGACGCAAGACTGGGGTAATAAGGCCAGCGGTCCCGGATCAAGTCCGGGACGACGGATTACTGTTTGGTGCTTTCGTAAGCCCAGTCGAGCCACGGCCCGAGCGCCGCGATATCGGCGGTATCAACCGTCGCGCCGCACCAGATCCGCAGGCCCGGCGGAGCATCGCGGTATCCGGCGATGTCATAGGCCGCGCCTTCCTGTTCGAGCGCACCGGCCATCGCCTTGATCATGGCTTCGTCAGCACCCTCGACAGTCAGGCAAACCGAAGTGTTCGAACGGTTCGCCGGATCAGCGGCAAGATGCCCCAGCCATGGCCGGTCAGCCACGATCTGGCCCAGCGCATCGGCATTGGCGGTGCAGCGCGCCTTCAGACCTTCCAGCCCGCCGACCGACTTGGCCCATTCGAGCGCAAAGATCGCGTCTTCGACTGCCAGCATCGACGGGGTGTTGATCGTCTCGCCCTTGAACACGCCTTCGGACAGTTTGCCCTTCGACGTCAGGCGGAACACCTTGGGCAATGGCCAGGCGGGGGTGTAGCTTTCGAGCCGCTCCACTGCGCGGGGCCCAAGGATCAGCACGCCGTGGCCGCCCTCGCCGCCCAGCACTTTCTGCCAAGAGAAGGTCGCG